>JAZOBL010000046.1:0-9827 GCA_045595945.1 Faecousia sp. | reverse complement strand
GGTGTGAACCTCCTGCTTTGCCTGCATAATGGCCTCGGCAAATGCCTCTGCTTCCTCCAGAGGGAGCTCCAGCACATGGAAAGCCAGGCGCTGGGCTGTCTTGCCGCCAATACCCGGAAGCCGGGCAAACTGATCCGCCAGATTTTGGAGTGCGGCGGGAAAGAACTGCATAGTGCCTCCTTAGAACAGGCCGCCCAGATTCAGGCCGCCGGTAAGACGGGACATATTGCTGGCAGAATCCGCATCGGCTGCCCGCATGGCTTCATTGACCGCTGCAATCACCATATCCTGGAGCATCTCAACATCATCAGGATCGACTGCTTCGGGATTAATAGAAAGAGCAACTACTTCGTGCTTACCGTTTACGGTTGCCTTTACCATGCCGCCTCCAGCGGTTGCATCGTAAGTCTTATTCTCCATTTCCTCCTGCATGCGAAGTGCTTCTTGCTGCATCTTCTGCACCTGACGCATCATCGCTGCCTGATTCATACCACCGGGCATACCCCGGAATCCACCTTTTGCCATGGTTTAATCTCCTTCATGTCCTTTAATTTTAATCACATCGGAATGGTCTCTGCCGAACTGCAGAAGCTGTTCCATTTGTTTGCTTTTTCCGCCGGATGTGGTCTTATCGGCTGCAATTACCCGAATGGGCATACCCAGTTTTGCCGATACCTTTCGGGACACCAATTCCAGAATCTCCGGTTTGTTGATGATCTCCATAATAAAACTGTTGGCACAAATCAAGACCAACTGACCACCCTGCAAAACACCCTGAACAGGGGCATTGGGAGTAGATAAGAAGAATCCGGAAATGGGCGGCTTTAATTCTTTTCTGATCTGTGCAGAAATGTCTGTCCAAAAGCCCACAGGCGCCTCATTGAAAAGAGGGACAGAGGCCTCCTCTTCTACAGCAGGTGCATCCCGGTCATCGGGTGGGGGCGGGAGTTCTTCTTTCGGCGTGTTGATGGCTGGAGCAGTGACTGTCGTTACCTGAATGCTGCCGCCTTTGATCTGATCCTCCAAACGGGTCAGACGGGCATTCAGGGACTCAGCATCCAGCTTCAGCTCCGGCTGACACAAATTCACGATGCACAGCTCCGCATCCATCCGGCGGCTGGCGCTGCGGATAAAGCCAGCAGCGGTTTTCTGGATCAGATCCAACATCCGCACCAATTCCGCACCGGTAAAGCGAGCAGCAAGCTGCTTGACTTCGCTGTCAGAGGCAACGCCGGAGAGCATACTGATTGCTTCCCGGGGAGCTGCCTGCATCACCATAAAATCACGGGTCAGACAAGCAAGCTCGTCCAGCAGGGCAGCCATGTCCTTACCCTCAGCATAAAACCGGTTCAGTAGAGCCAATGCGCCGCCTGTGTTTTGATCTGCAATGCAGGCCATCAGCTTGCCGCATTCTTGAATACCGGCGATGCCAAGGCAGGCATACACCTTGTCCACGGTCAGCTCGCCGGTGGTCGCCGATGCGCACTGATCCAGCAAGCTAAGGCCGTCACGCATACCACCGTCAGCCAGCCGTGCCAGTACTCTGGCAGCCGAATCCTCCAGTTCAATATTCTCCTGATAGGCAACATATTGCAGTCTGGCAGCAATGTCATCCTGACCGATCCGCCGGAAAGTAAACCGCTGGCAGCGGGACAAAATAGTTGCCGGCACTTTGTGTAGTTCCGTGGTTGCTAAGATAAACAACAGATGCTCCGGCGGTTCTTCAATAATCTTCAGCAGCGCATTAAATGCCGAAATAGACAGCATATGCACCTCATCAATAATGTACACCCGCATCTTTACCTGAGATGGGGTATAGACCGCGTCATCCCGCAAATCCCGGACATTATCCACGCCGTTGTTGGAGGCCGCGTCAATTTCCAGCACATCCATGCAGGAGCCGGAGTCAATTGCCCGGCAGGAGGCACAGCGATTACAGGGATTGCCGTCTTGGGGATTCTCGCAGTTAACAGCCTTTGCCAGAATTTTTGCGCTGCTGGTTTTGCCCGTTCCCCGGGAGCCGGTGAACAGGTATGCATGGCTCAGCTTTCCGGTCTGTAGTTGCGTCTTTAGGGTCTGGGTGACCGCCATCTGACCAACCACATCGTCAAATGTCTGAGGCCGATATTTTCGATACAAAGCCTGGTACATACTTACCTCCAAGATACAATGGGCCGGCTCATAACAAGATCGCACACCTACCTTTGAATCAGCCCAATACCCGGTTTCCGTGCAGCCAACTCGGGAACGACATCCCCACGGCACACAGAAAGATCCGCTTAATGCTGCTTGGTTCCCCACCTGACATGGTTCACGGGATTCTGTTGCGCAGGATCGTTCCTTCAACGCCACTTACACGGGCCGGACGGCACCGGGACAGACCCGGGTGTAGGAATTCATCCCTGCTATAGCGGATTGCAGGTAACAGGGCACCGCTATCTCCCCGACTAGTGCGACCTTGTTATAAGCCGGCCTGCTTTAACAAGGGTATTAGATTACTATTAGTTCACCTTGGATTCAATGAAATCTGCCAGTTCCTGGAAGGTGGTGATCTTCTGATCCTCCATCTCCAGCTCAACACCGATCTCGGTCTCCAGGTCCATGATCATCTCCACGATGTCCAGAGAGTCAATGCCCAGACTTTCAAAGGTGCTGTCGGGAGTAATGTCCTCAGGGTTCAGTTCCAACTGCTTAACAGCATAGGAAACAAGCTTCTCATACATATCTCTCTACCTCCAAAAAGGTTTTTCTAGTACTAGTGTATTTTATTACAAGTGTAGATATTTGTCAATCATGGTTTTTCACCGCAAGGCCTGCCGCACGGGCTGTGGACCAAGCGATCTGCAAGTTAAATCCGCCGGTGTAGGCATCGCAATCGATGATCTCCCCGGCAAAATACAGGCCCTTACATTTCTTGGATTCCATGGTCTTGGGGTCAATCTCCGACACCTTCACGCCACCGGAGGTGATGATGGCCTCCGCCACCGGTCGCTTTCCGGTAATTGCAACAGGAAACGCCTTCAGCAGCTCCACCAAGGCTCTTCTTTGCTGCTTTGTAAAGGAATTTGCCTGCAGCTGGGCAGGAATTTCCAATTTTCGAAGCACTACCGGAATCATAGATCTGGGCAGCAGATCCGTCAATGCGTTTTCCATGGTGCGGTTTTTATAGGTATCCAGGTCCCGCAAGATCCGGTCGTTCAGCTTCCCTTCGTCCAGTGCCGGCTTCAAATCCAGCAACAGTTTGCATCCGTCACCCTTCATATGGGCGCTGGCGCTGAGCACCGTTGGGCCTGACACACCAAAGTGTGTAAACAGCAGCTCGCCAAAGTCTTTATAAAGCAGCTTTCCCTTACCGTTCAGCAGCTTAACACCCACATTCCGCAAACTTAAGCCCTGCATCTGCTGGCAGTCATCCCCTGCCGTCTCCAGTGGAACCAGAGAGCCCTCCGGTTCCACAATGATATGCCCCAACGCTTTTGCTATCCGGTAACCGTCTCCGGTAGAGCCGGTGGCAGGATAGGATACACCGCCGGTGGCAAGCAGTACCGCATCGCAGGAAAATACACCCGCTGACGTTTTTACGCCAATCATACGCCCTTCTTCTTGGAGCAGTTCCTCCGCTCTGGTAGTCTGTACCTTTACGCCCGCTCTATGCATCACATTGCGCAGGCACTCCAGAACAGATTGCGACTTATCGGTTACGGGAAACACCCGGTTTCCCCGTTCCGTTTTCAGCTGGCAGCCGTTTCGTTCAAAAAAAGCCATCACGTCTGTCGGTGGATGTCCCTCCAGTGCGCTGAACAGGAATCTGCCGTTTCTGGGTACATTTTGCAGCACCTCTGCTGCTGCGCAGTTATTGGTCACATTACAGCGGCCCTTGCCGGTGATCAGCAGTTTTTTTCCCAAACGTTCATTGGCTTCCAAAAGCAGTACCGACAGTCCCCGTTGGGCAGCGGTGATCGCTCCATACATGCCGGCGGGGCCGCCGCCAACGACAATTAAATCCCATTTCACGGCATCTCCACCTGCTTTTCGTAGATATTATATTCCTCCCATACCCGCTCCAGAGTATCGAAATGCCGTTTCAGCGCCTCTTCCCTGCCATTGGACAGGGCAACCAGCAATGCATTGACAACACTTAAGGGTGCTACCAGCGAATCCACAAAGGAAACCATATCGCTCTTTGCCACCAGCACATAATCACTCTCCTGAGCAATGGGTGATGCGTGGCTGTTGGTAATTGCGATCACCGTAGCACCAACACTTCTGCAGTACTGAGTGCCCTTTAAGGTGGCAGAAGAGTACCGGGGGAAACTAAAAGCCAGGACGACATCGTCACTGTTCACATTCACCAGCTTTTCAAACATCTCGCCGCAGCCGGAGGTGGTGATCACATGCACATTCTGGAACATATAGTTCAGATAATAGCCGGCAAAGTTTGCCAATGCCGCAGCAGATCGAACGCCCAGCAGATAGATCCGCTTGGCTCTAAGAATCGCCTGAACCGCATGCTGAAAGTCCTCCCGATTCACAGTATCCGAGGTCTTACGCAGCTTATCAGCATCTGCCTGCAGAACGGTCGCCACCACATCATGGTCGCACATACGGTTGTTGGCGATTCCCAGCCGCTGCACGGAGGTCAGCCGGTTCAGCACCATCTCCTGCATAGCTTTTTGCATACTGGGATACCCATCATAGCCAAGCTCCATGGCAAACCGCACCACGGTAGACTCGGAAACACCCACAGTCTTACCCAGTTTACTGGCGGTCATAAAGGCTGCCTTGTCATAATCCTCTGTTATGTAGGTCGCAATCCGACGCTGACCCTTGGAAAAGGTCGGCAGTTTCTCTTGCATGATCACCAATACATCATCATTCATGTAATCCTCTCCCATCAACGCTCATCACTTTCGCCGACTTGCTTCAGCCGCGCAACTTCTCTATCTGTCAAATATCTCCATTTACCCCGGGGAAGCTCCCCGATCAAAACCGATCCTTCACTGATTCGTTTCAGTCGCAGCACCTGCATACCCGCCATGGCACACATCCTTCGAACCTGTCGGTTGCGGCCCTCATGGATCACGACTTCCAGCTCCGCCTTCCCGTCAGCTGTGACGCGGATGGATTTTACATCTGGTTTTCGTATGGTGTATCCGTCCAGGCTGACCGGCTGCTTCAGCTGCTCCAATTTTTCATCTGCATACCCAGACACCAGAACCCGGTAGGTCTTCTCCACCTGATGCTTGGGGTGCATCAGCATGTTGGCAAATTCCCCATCATTGGTAAACAGCAAAAGGCCCTCCGAGTCCATATCCAGGCGGCCAACGGGATACACCCGCTGACCGCAGTTGGATACCAGCTGCGCTGCATTTTTTCTGCCCTGTTCGTCAGAAAGGGTTGTCACAAAGCCCCGGGGCTTATGCAGCATCAGATACACATAATCATTGGCTGCAGGTAACGGCTCTCCATCCACAAGGATGATATCTACATCCGGATCGGCACTCTCCCCCAGCAGGCAGACTCTTCCGTTGCAGGTGACTCTGCCGGCTGAGATCAGTTCTTCCGCCCTTCTTCGGGAGGTAACGCCTCTAGCGGATATGATTTTTTGCAGCCGTTCCGTCATGATCTGTTTCCTCCAAATATCCGCTTAAGAAGCGGGGTCTTCTCCTCCGGCAGGCGTTCAACGGTACTGCCGTATACCAGTGGGACCTGTCCCACAATTTTTTCTTCCAAATATAAATAGGCTGTGCCCGCCTTCTGTCCCTCTACCACAGGGGCATAGACAAATCCAGGCCCGGGTACAACAATCTCCAGTTTTTCATCAGACCGCAAAGGATACGCAAAGTCCTCTGTAGCAAGCAACTGCACCTTATGCTTTTGGGCGCTGACAACGTCTACTGTAGAAATACACATACCCTCACAAACTATTTTTTGCAAAGAGAAGGCAGAAAAACCGGATTCAAGTAGCATCTTATGATCTGCCCAATCATTGCCGTCATTGATCGTTACTGCGATCAGGCGGCGTCCATCCCGGATGCAGCTGGACACCAAAATTCTGCCTGCTTTTTTGGTAAACCCGGTCTTGACTCCATCTGCTCCATCCACCTGCCAGAGCAGCTTATTGTGATTTTGCAATATCCGCTGTCCAACGGTAATTGATTTTGTAGAGACCGTCTTGGCAAAAATGGGATTTTCCATGGCATAGGCAGCCAATACCGCAAGGTCTCTTGCCGTAGCATAATGATTTGGGTTATCCAAGCCGTGGGGATTGACAAAATGAGAGCCGGTCAGTCCCAAGCGATGGGCTTTATCATTCATCAGCTCCGAAAACCCCTCCACCGTTCCGCCGCAATAGATGGCAAGAGCCATTGCCGCGTCATTACCACTGCGCAGCATCAATCCGTACAGCAGTTCCTGCACAGTAAGCACCTCGCCCTCCTGCAGGTACATGGAGGAGCCTTCGATTCCAACCGCTTCCTTGGGAATTCGCACCCGATCCAGTACATTGCACTGCTCACAAACCACAAGGGCCGTCATGATCTTGGTTGTGCTTGCAATCAGGCTACGCCGGTCGGCATTTTTTTCAAACAGTACTCTGCCGGTCTGTGCATCCATCAGCACCGCGCTTCCGGCAGAAATCGCCTCACAGGGAAAAACCAGGATAACAGCCAGCAACGCAGCTGCCATCCTGGCAATCAATTTTTTCATTCTTATCACCCGGAGGTAGTATCTCCGGAAAAAACAGGGTTATTCTGCCTTTTTCTCCATTCTGGAGTCAATAAAGCCGGCGATTTTATCCAGAGTATCCGGCACCATTTCCACAATACGATCTGCCGTGGTGTTGGCAGGTGTTGCGATCGGCAGAATCCGCACAGAACCATCCTTCACAATAATGAATGCCACCGGGGTAACCTTTACGCCGGCACCCACGCCGCCGCCAAAGGGGTTTTCATGGTGATTCAGGTTCTTGGACACAAAGTCGGAACCGCCGCCACCAAGACCCACGCTGATCTTGGAAATGGGAATGATCGTCACGCCGTCAGCTGTTACGATCGGCTCACCCACAACGGAGTTGGCATCCACCATTTCGCGGATTTTTGCTATGGTGTTTTCCAGCATATTGGGAAGATTCTGACTCATAATTTGGCACCGCCTTTTCTCAAATTCTTAATGGTCTTAAATTGATTGAATCCACGGATCCCATACCTTGTCAGCAACATCAAAAGTCTGCCAATGGTGATGGAAACATCCAGATGCACATATACCTTTGTGGTTTCGCCGGTAAAATCACAGGCAACAGCCACATCCCGCTTTTTAATCACAAATACTCGTTCCAGCTGCGGCAGAATAGTTCCCACAGCCGCCCAGGCTCTGCCGTAATTTACCGCAAGATCACAGGGGTCATCCCCTGCCATGACCAGCTGCAGCTCCAGGCGGTTGACTCTGAGCTTCCTGCGAAATTCTCCCAGAAAAGCCAGCACGGTTTTCAGCAATGGCTCAAAGTCCTTCAGGCTGCCGCCGGATTGGTTATTACCGCTGGAAACCTTCTTGTCTTTTTCTGCTTCCTCGTTCTTCGGCTTGTCCTTTTGCTTACCGGAGCCGGGATAGATCCTGATGACAGCAGGTCCCAGGATAACCCATACACCCGGATCATTCTGCCGGTATATGCCCCGAATGCCAATCGGCACAAGTGCAATTCCGGCAAATATCCCCAGTGCGATCAGCCAGCCCATATCAGGCCTCCTCTGCAGGCACCTGCACCAGGGTCTGGTCCTCAATGGTCAGCTGGTCCGGATTTTGTTCTTCGATGATCGGCTCTCCCAGATTTACCTTTTCGATGGGAGGCAGCTCCTCCAGGGTGCTCAGACCGAAGGTACGTAAAAAAGCAGGGGTTGTCCGGTAGAGGATCGGCCGCCCCGGTACATTCAGCCGCCCGGCGTCCTCGATCAGCTTCTTATTCAGTAGCGAACCGATGGAATAGGAGCTGTCCACACCGCGGAGCTGCTCTACCATCGCCTTGGTAGCAGGCTGGTAATAGGCAATAATGGTCAGCGCTTCCAACTGAGATGCCGACAGTTTGGGAGGCTTTCTGGTTTCCAGCGCTTTTGTGACATAATCAGCCATTTCACCGGAGGATACCATTTGGTAGCCGTCCTCAAGGCGGAGAATCCGAATGCCGCGGCGATTAAACGCCAGTTCATCTGCCAGCGCATTGGTCACCTCGATGATTTCCTTTTCATCCGTCTCCAAAACAGCTGCCAATTGAGATATTGCCACCCGCTCACCGGCAGCAAACAAAATCGCCTCAATTGTCCTCTGCAGTTCTATTTGTTCCATCGATACTCTCCTCTATTACAGGGTCTGTCTCATGAATCAGGCGCACATTGGGATTTTCACCGGAAACATCATCTTCCAGAGAAACAGAATTGGTCTTGCATAGCTCCAGTATTGCTAAGAAGGTTGCTACAACCTCCGAACGGCTTCGGCTACCCCTGAACAGGTTTTTCAGCCGCTGAATACCCCGGAGCACCAGATTGCGCACCAATTCCTTTGCCTTCCTAGTCACAGGATAGGGTTCCTTGCCCACAATTCCCTTGAAATTTACCGTAGGCGGAGGCAGGCGGCGCTGACTACGCTCGGCAATCTCATCCAAAGCCAGCAGCATATCCTCCGGCTCATGCCTGTATCGGTAAGTAGTATCCCGGCGCAAGGGTTCCGGTGCTTTGGTAAAGATACAGCGGCCAACCTCGTTCAGCGGCTCCAGCACCGTAATAGCCATCCGAATTTGATCCATGGCCTCATGGCGCTGGCGTTCGATCAGGGACTGCCGCAGCAGATCCAGCTCTGTTTCCGCCTCCACAGCCTCTGCCGCAGACAAGAGCATCTTGGTCTTGATCAGCATCAGATGCGATGCCATGGTGATGAACTCGCTGGCCAGTTCAATATCCAGCCGTTTCATCTCCTCCAGGTATGCCAGATACTGCTCCAAAATCGCCGTAATGGACACATCCTGAATCTCAATTTTATTCTTGCTGAGCAATAAGAAAATGACGTCAAGAGGGCCTTCGAAGTCCTCCATCAGCTCACTTCTGGTGTGGACGATTCCCTCCAGGCGGTACTTTGGTTCTGCCATAATCGCTCCTTGTGTACAGTATCGCGTTTATTTTTAACAATTATATCATCAAAACCGTATTCCTGCAAGTATCTATGCAAAAAATCCCTGTTTCACTGAAGGGATTGCATTTTTCAACAAAATGTGCTATAAGTAATGCAAGATAATAACTGGAGGGATGCACAATGGCTGGCAAGCAAAGTCGTTATAAATCTATGGAGCGCATCATGACCTATGGTCTGTGTGCTGATACCACACTGTTTATTCTGTATATGATCTTTGCAGGCATGGGTATCATTTGGCTAAAGGTCGTACTGGCAGTTCTGAGTCTGTTGCTGTCGGGTGCGATTTTGGCACTTCTGTACCTGTCCCGGGAGCTGACCACCCGCAGGAGTCAGTGGATCACCGCCGGTGCAGCTGCCCTAGCCCTGTGTCTACTTCTGTCTCTGATTCTAAATTTCCCCAGTCCCAACCCTTATAAACCTGTCCAAGAAGAAAAAACTGCTTCTGTAACAGAATACAGAAACTAACGAAACAAACGGAGGAGAGCAATTGCTCTCCACCGTTTTCGTCCTTTGGTGAATTATACTATCAAGTGCAACACTTGTAAAAAAAGAAGAAGTTCATACAGATCTCTGGTAGAATAAAGTTACCACACCATAAACCACGAAAGGAGACCTGTATGAACTATCACCATCTTACCATAGAAGAGCGC
>JAZOBL010000045.1:0-60916 GCA_045595945.1 Faecousia sp. | reverse complement strand
GAGCATCTGCTGCTGGCCCGTCAGGTTGGCGTGCCCGCTATCGTTGTGTTCATGAACAAGGCTGACCTGGTTGACGACGCCGAGCTGCTGGAGCTGGTTGAGATGGAGATCCGTGAGACTCTGTCCTTCTACGAGTTCCCCGGCGACGACATCCCCGTTATCCAGGGCTCCGCTCTGAACGCTCTGATCTCCGAGTCCACCGATATGAACGCTCCTGAGTATGCTTGCATCAAGGCTCTGATGGACGCTGTCGACGAGTACATTCCTACTCCCGACCGTAAGGCTGACATGCCCTTCCTGATGCCTGTTGAGGACGTGTTCACCATCTCCGGCCGTGGTACTGTTGCTACCGGTCGTGTTGAGCGTGGCCAGATCAACAAGAACGACAAGGTCGAGATCGTCGGCCTGCGTGAGGAGAAGAAGGAAACCGTATGTACCGACATCGAAATGTTCCACAAGCTGCTGGACTACGCAGAAGCTGGTGACAACATCGGTGCTCTGCTGCGTGGCGTTGACAAGAAGGAAATTGAAAGAGGCCAGGTTTTGTGCAAGCCCGGCTCCATCAAGCCCCTGACCAAGTTCTCCGGCCAGGTTTACGTCCTGTCCAAGGAAGAAGGCGGCCGTCATACTCCTTTCTTCAACAACTACCGTCCTCAGTTCTACTTCCGTACCACCGACGTTACCGGCATCATCTCCCTGCCCGAAGGCACTGAGATGTGCATGCCCGGCGACAACGTTGTGATGAACGTTGAGCTGATCACCCCCATCGCTATCGAGAAGGGCCTGCGTTTCGCTATCCGTGAAGGCGGCCGTACCGTTGGTTCCGGCGTTGTTACCGAGATCTACGAATAATTCTTGATTCTTAGATGAACTGAAAATCCCCCAGTCTTCGGACTGGGGGTTTTTGCATCTTCGACACATTTTTTAGATAATATCACTATGAAAAGGCTCAGATTTGTAGTATAATGTCCTCAATTAAGAATGGGAGTGTGATAGACGAGTGAGAGAATTGCTGTCCAAAATCAAAGAAGCGCTGGTCTCCGCCCTGCCGATCACGCTGATCGTGTATCTGGTTGCCCTGCTGCCCTGGTTTTCCATGGCCCACACAGAGCTGGTGACATTTACCATAGGAGCTGTGCTACTGGTGCTGGGAATCGGTCTGTTTAATATGGGCGCCGACCTTGCTATGACTCCTATGGGCACCCATGTGGGTGCAGGCCTGTCCCGACAGAGGAAACTATGGCTGCTGCTGAGCGTATGCTTTGCTCTGGGTCTGCTGATCACCGTAGCGGAACCGGATCTGCAGGTGCTGGCCAAGCAGGTCAGCACGGTAATGAACGGAACGGTGCTGATTTATGCAGTTGGTGTCGGTGTTGGTGCTTTTTTGATCATTGCCATTTTGCGCATTGTATTCCGGCGGCGGCTGGCAACCATTCTGATGCTGTTTTATATGCTGCTGTTTGCTCTGGCACTGCTGCTGTTTGAACGGGGAAATGCGGCTCTGTTGCCCATGGCCTTTGACTCCGGGGGCGTGACCACCGGCCCGATCACCGTGCCCTTCATCATGGCACTTTGTGTGGGTATTTCCAGTATACTGGGTGATCGCCACTCCCAGGAAAACAGCTTTGGCATGGTGGCCCTGTGCTCTGTAGGACCGATTCTGGCGGTGCTGCTTCTGGGTGTTTTTTCCTCTTCGAATTTGACCTACGCGATTCCGGATTATTCCATAAACGAGAATATTGCCGGCGTATTTCTACATACCGCAGGCCATACCGCAAAAGAAGTTGCCCTTGCGCTGGGGATGATCGTACTATTCTTCATAGGCTGCCAGATCGCTTTCCTGCGACTTCCCAAGCGACAACTGCTGCGGATCGGGGTAGGCGTTGTGCTGACATATGCCGGTCTTGTGATCTTCCTCACCGGTGTGAATGTGGGCTTTATGCCTATTGGTTATAAGCTGGGCATGGCATTATCTTCCATGAACCCCTGGGTGGTTACGGGTCTGGGTCTGTTGATGGGCATTCTGGTGGTTCTGGCGGAGCCTGCCATCCATGTGCTGAATAGCCAGGTGGAGGATGTCACCGGCGGTTATATTACCCGCAAGTCCATGCTTGTGGGACTATGCATCGGCGTAGGTGCCGCCATTGCTCTGTCCATGGTT
Source organism: Faecousia sp. (assembly GCA_045595945.1). Lineage (GTDB taxonomy): Bacteria > Bacillota > Clostridia > Oscillospirales > Oscillospiraceae > Faecousia. The sequence continues at coordinate 58,755 of JAZOBL010000045.1, read as the reverse complement.
CGGATCATCCTTGATTTCTCTCTGATTTACTACATTATCCCCGGCTATTTCTTGTCTTTGGCACTGTCCTTGTTCGTGCCGCCTGTGTATACCGCCATTGCCTTTGACTCCGGCGGCGTAGCCAGCGGCCCCATGACCTCCGGCTTTATTCTGCCTTTTGCCATTGGTGTGTGTGTGGGAACCCAAGGCGCGGACGCGGTGCTGCGGGATGCCTTCGGTGTGGTGGCTCTGGTGGCCATGGCACCGCTGATCACTATTCAGCTGTTGGGTTTCCGGGGGATCGTACATAACCGAATTCAGGAAAAGCGGGCTATGAAGCGGATCCTGGATGCAGATGATGGACAGATCATCAATTTCTTGTAAGGGAGGGACAGCTATGGCAAATACCATAAACGAATCCGCGATCAAGAAGCTGAAGTTGCTGTTTACGGTGGTGGACCGGTCAAAAGCGGAGTTTTACCTGGATGTACTTGGCCAGTTTGAGGTGAACTGCCAGCTGGCCGTAGCCGGCAAGGGAACTGCCAGCTCGGAGCTTGTGAATATGCTGGGACTGAACATCCAGAAAGCTGTGATCCTGAGCGTTGTCCGGGAGGATAGGGTGACAGAGATCATGCACTGCCTGGAAGATAAGTTTGCTACCGTCCGCAACGGCAAAGGTATCGCCTTTACAGTGCCGATGTCCAGTGTGATCGGCGTCAATCTGTATCAGTTTTTAAGTAACAACCGCGTGAAAAAGGAGGAATCCCAATGACCACTGACAATCATGAAGTGATTTTCGCAATTGTGAATGCCGGCTTTGCCGAGGAGGCCATGGATGTGGCCCGTGAGCAGGGCGTCCGGGGCGGCACGATCCTGCATGCCAGGGGTGTGGCGAAGGAGGCGGAAGCGGCATTTTTTGGCATCACCTTCCACGCGGATAAGGAGATCCTGATGATGGTGGTGGAAAAAGACATCCGCAATCAGGTGCTCAATGCCCTTTACAGCAGAATGGGCATGGATAAAAAAGCCCAGGGAATTGCATTTTCCCTGCCGGTATCCGATGCTGCTGGCTTGGTACAGCCTCAGCCGGAAACAGAATAAAACCACGCGCCGCAGAAGCTTCTGCGGCGCGTTACTTACTTCTGAGGGGATTGGTCGTTAAACCAAGAAGGTAATCCACGGAAACATTGTAAAAGGCAGACAGCTTAATCAGTATGTCGGTTGGGATATCTCTTTGCCCGAGCTCATAGTTGCTGTACACCTGTTGGGAGCAATTTAAAAAATCAGCCAACTGGCGCTGTTTCAGATCCCTGTCCTCCCGCAAATCGCGAATGCGCTGATACATACGATTCACCTCTACAATAGGATACCACACTGCAAATTGTTGTATTGACAAATACCGCAAATTGCGGTAAACTATTTCTGTAATGTCATACAGAAGACGTTACAGAAGAGATATAGAGAAAGGAGATATAATATGGGTATTGCTTCTATGGTTTTGGGCATTGTCAGTACTGTGTGGTCTTGCTTTGGCGGCACGTGGATTTCTGCGGTGGTTGGTGTTGTCGGTATCGCCTTGGGCGCAGTAGCTAAGAAGAAGGGTGCGAAGTGCGCTGTTGCAGGCTTGGTTCTGTCCATTATTGGCGCTGTGTTGGGCCTGCTGCTCTACATTGCCTGTGTTGCCTGCGTAGCTGGTATTGCTGAGTCTCTGTAATTCCCTTGCGTAAAATCCCTGTCAGTTATTACCTAGTACATACTGACAGGGAATTCACTAATTTGCTCAGGAGGATACAATGTATCCGTATATTTATATTTTCGGCCGTTACATTGGCACTTACGGTCTGTGTATGGTGCTGGGCGTCGTATTGGCCTTTGTTCTGGCGTTAAATAAGGGACGAACAAGAGGTCTTGCATTTGAAGACCTGGTCATAGTTGCAGCATTTGCGCTTGGCTTCGGTTTGCTTGGAAGCAACCTGCTGTATGTGTTTGTTACATACACACCTAAGCAAATAATGGCATTTCTGTCTGCTGGAGATTTCCGTTTTCTTGGCAGTGGTATTGTTTTTTATGGCGGTTTGCTGGGCGGAATACTAGGCGCACTGATAGGGATTCGTGTAGCGCGATGTAAGTTTAATACGGTTGCGCGTGCTGTGGTGCCTTATATTCCTTTGGCGCATGCTATAGGTCGTGTGGGTTGCGTGATGGCCGGTTGCTGCTACGGTTTTGCCTACGATGGACCGTTTGCATTATATTACCCCCATTCCGTGACTGGGCTCTCACCAGAGCAGGGGTATTTTCCGGTACAGATCCTTGAGGCGCTGATCAATCTTGTAATTTGCCTGTTCCTGCTCCGGTATGAAAAGAAAGTCAGACAGGTGACGAATTTGTTGTTTGCTTACTTGGGACTGTATGCAGTATCCCGGTTTTTCATAGAAATGCTTCGGGGTGATGCGGCCCGGGGTATGTGGTACACCTTATCTACATCCCAAATCATCAGTGTTGTTCTGCTTTGTATCAGCGTTGTGGGGCTGTGTCGAAAAAAAACGAAAACAGGCAATGCTTGAAAATAAAAAATGCATCGCTCTGCTGAGCGATGCATTTTTTCTTCGGTTGCGATCGGGTCTGTAAGCCGGGTTCTGTCTTAACAGCCATCTATCTAGACCTGTAATTGCTCACAGGTTCCAGCCACCTCCTGAGAACGGCCGGGCAAGCCATCTGTTCTCCCACGGTGTTGCTCCGGATAGAGTTTACATCGTACTAGGGGTGCTTCTTGAAAGCATTTCTGTCGGAACAGCAAATCTTTTGCCCCAACTCCGCACTTTGAAAAGTTTGCAATACACAAAGTATTGCTGCAATTTCCAAAGCTTGATTTGGGTCAAAATCTTTCGCTGTCCGTCCAAAAATGATTTCGGCGAAGCACCCAACCCATGTCTCCATGGGCCGGGTGGGCTCTTACCCCACCTTTTCACCCTTGCCCTCGTCGATTCGCGCATATAAACGCTCACTTTGCTGCAAGCAGCAAAGCTCACACTATATGCGGAATCTCCTCTTCCCCAACGAAACTTCGTTTCGCCGGGGTCCCCATTTTTTGGGAGTAGGAAGGCGGTATATCTCTGTTGCACTTGTCCTGGGGTCACCCCCGGCGGGCGTTACCCGTTATCCTTGCCCTGTGGAGCCCGGACTTTCCTCACCTGAGTCCTTTCGGAGCTCAGCCGCGGCTGTCCGACCCGGTCGCTGAGATATTGTAACCCAAAGTGGGCAGATTGTCAAATATTCAGCCAAATTAAGGAAGCTTATCCGAAGAATTTGTCTGCAATTTATCTGTGAATGGGGCGTATGGGCACCTGCTTCAGCAGGTGCAGGTGATAGTTTTGGACGATTGTCAAGGCCAGATCTTCTGTTGCCGGATTTGCCACATCCTGTGGTCTGTGGGCATCAGAGCCAAACACCACGTGGCAGCCGATACTGCCGGCAATTCTCCAAAAATCCTCCCGGGGATAGTTCCTCCCGTCCCGCAGTCCAAGGAAGTTCAGCTCCAGAGGTATACCATGGGACTTTGCTGCCTGGCACAGACGGACCATATGGGCCGCATAAAGATCCGGGTCACCCTGGAAATTCAGAAGATCCGGGTGGGCAACATAGGAGAAATATCCGGTATCCATACCTGCGATCACCTGATCGCAGTACCGGGCAAGCAACCCCACATCCTCCGTTGGTCGTGCGTTATAGGGTTCATTGATCTCATTGCCGCACCAATGCTGCCCAAGGATCATGTAGTCCATGGGATAGGGTTCCAGCATTTTCAGCAGCGCGTCGAAATGGTCGGGGTAATACTCCACTTCCAAACCCAGCCGGATCTCGATTTGATCGGCGAATTTCTCTTTCAAGGATAAAATGGAGGAAACATATCCCTCCAGATCCTCCGGATACATTCGCATACGGGTGATGTTGGGGTTTATAAAGTTCACAGGAGTGTGGTCAGAAAACCCCAAAACCTTCAGTCCACCGTCGATGGCCTGCAGCACATATTCTTCGTCTGTGCCGGTGGCATGGCCGCACCGGGTTGTGTGGGTGTGATAGTTTTCCAGCATAACATCAGATCCTTTATCGTATTTGGATTATTTTACTGCCCGGGGAACGAATTGTCAAATCTCTTGCAAAATCCTTGGGAAAAGGCTATACTATATCCTAGAAGACTATGGCTGAAATGAGGCTGCTGATATGGAATCTGCTTTGCAAAACTATTTCACCTCCCTGCAGGGGAAGACCGTTGCGGTACTGGGCTTGGGCGTCAGCAATCGCCCTTTGGTGCGGCTTCTGCTGCAATACGGTTGCCAGGTGATTGGCTGTGACAGAACCCCCCGGGAAAAGCTGGATCCGGAAGTGCTGGAGCTGGGAGAAAAGGGCTGCACCCTGCGGGGAGGGGGGATCTATTTGGACAACCTTACGGCAGATATGGTATTCCGTACCCCCGGTATGCATCCGGACAACCCGGCGCTGGTGGGGTTGCGGGAATCTGGCGCGGAGATCACCAGTGAGATGGAAGTGTTTTTTGAGCTTTGTCCCTGTACCATTTTGGCGGTGACCGGCTCTGATGGCAAGACTACTACTACCACCTTGATTGCCGAGATGCTGAAGGCTGCCGGCAAGACCGTCTGGCTGGGCGGCAATATCGGTACGCCTCTGCTGCCTCTGCTGGATGATATGCAGGTGACGGACTTTGCTGTGGTGGAGCTCAGCTCCTTCCAGCTGATGGATATGCGGCGCAGTCCCCACGTGGCGGTGGTCACCAATTTGGCGCCCAATCATCTGGATGTCCACAAGGACATGGAGGAATATGTGGAGGCGAAAAAGAACCTGTTCCGCTATCAGCTGGCAGATGACATCCTGATCCTTAACGCAGATAATGCCATTACCGCCGGCTTTACCGGCAATGGCCGCACTCGGTACTTTGCACGACAGGGAAAGACTGATAACGGCGTTTGCCTGCAAGGGGATATGATCTGCCGGGACGGCGTTCCGGTGCTGGACATCCGGGAAATCGTGATTCCAGGCGTCCACAATATAGAAAATTACATGGCTGCCATGCTGGCGGTGGAAGGTCTGGTGGACGACGAGACCGTCCGCAAGGTGGCTCGGGAGTTTGGCGGTGTGGAGCACAGGATCGAGCTGGTGCGGGTCAAGGACGGGGTTCGGTATTATAATGACTCCATCGCCTCCTCGCCCAGCCGTACCATTGCTGGACTCAACAGCTTTGTAGAAAAGGTGCTGCTGATCGCCGGTGGCTATGATAAGCACATTCCCTATGATGTGTTGGGCCCGGTGATCTGCCAGCAGGTGAAGAAACTGTACCTGAACGGCGCTACAGCTTCCCAGATTCGGGCCGCGGTGGAAAACACCCCCGGCTATGTTCCCGGATGTCCGGAAATTGTGGACTGCGGTGACTTTACCACCGCTGTTCTTGCAGCGGCCAGGGATGCCCAGCCGGGAGATGTGGTACTGATGAGTCCGGCATCTGCGGCATTTGACCAGTTTAAGAACTTCATGGTCAGGGGAGATTACTTTAAGAAGTTGATTAAGGAGCTGTAAGATGGATATTTCCAAATTGACAAATGCCATGCGCAAAGCCTTGCCATCCCAGTACTGCGGTGCGGTGATCGTGGCTGCCGGCAATGCCTCCCGGATGGGCGGTATCGATAAGGTGATGACCCCGCTGGCAGGAGAGCCTATGATCGTTCATTCTGTCCGTGCATTCCAGAACTGTGATGCTGTGAAGGAAATCGTGATCGTGACCCGGCCGGATTTGATCGCACGGATCACGGATCTTTGCGGCGGTATGGGCAAGGTGCGGGCGGTGATTGCTGGCGGCGCGGACCGACCGGAATCCGTGCGTAACGGCCTGTTAGCTCTGTCCAAGAAGGTGCGCCTGGTTGCTGTTCACGATGGGGCAAGACCGCTGATTTCCCAAGCGGTGATCCACCGCACCATCCGGGCTGCCCGGGATTACGGTGCAGCCGCCCCCGGCATTCCGGTGAAGGATACAGTGAAGGTGGTTTCCGGTGGATTGGTAAACGCCACTCCGGACAGAAGCGGCCTGCGGGCCATTCAGACTCCCCAGGTCTTTGATATGGACCTGCTGAAAGGCGCGCTGGCACAGGCCAAGAAGACCGGTGCTGCCATTACCGATGACTGCTCTGCTGTGGAACGGCTGGGAATGGCCGTTCGGATCGTGGAAGGAGACGAGGGGAATATCAAAGTCACAACGCCTATGGATCTGGCGGTGGCGCAGGTGCTTTTGGAGGAAAGAACATGAGGATCGGACACGGATACGATGTGCATAAACTGGTTGAGGGCCGGGACTTGATCCTTGGTGGCGTGAAGATCCCCTTTGAGAAGGGACTTCTGGGTCACTCGGATGCGGATGTGCTGCTCCACGCGGTGTCTGACGCCCTGCTGGGCGCGGCGGGCCTTGGGGATATCGGCAGGCATTTTCCCGACACAGACCCCGCATACAAAAATGCAGACTCCCTGAACTTGCTGATGCAGGTGGGTCAGAAAATCACCGCTGCCGGCTACCGGGTGGGCAATGTGGATGTAACTATGATCGCCCAGCGGCCTAAACTGAAGGACTATATTTCTCAGATGCAGGAAAACATTGCCGCAGCACTGCGGGTATCCCCTACCCAAATCAACATAAAAGCCACAACAGAAGAGCAGCTGGGCTTCACCGGCGACGGCAGCGGCATGTCCTGCCATGCGGTGTGCCTGCTGGAAGATGCACCTGCATAATATTACACAAGATTTCCCTCCCGGACATAAATTGGTTCGGGAGGGTTTTTGTATGAAAAATTGTTTGATTACCTTCCGTTCCGTAACGCCTGCCCAGCGGGCAGAGGAGGTATTGCGTCGGGCGGGAGTGGTGTGTACGATTCAGCGGACCCCGAAATGGATGGAGGAAAAAGGCTGCGGCTACAGCATTCGGCTGGATCGCCGGGATGTAATGGTGGCCGCCGTGCTGTTGCGGGATGCGGGCGTGGCGTTCCGCAGGGCCTATTCTCTGGGGGAAGGTGGAAGAGTAGAGGAACTGCGGCTATGACGTATTTGGATCATGGGGCAACTTCCTTTCATAAGCCGGAATCGGTTTGCAGGGCAGTTCGCTGTGCCTTGGAGAATTGCGGTAATCCCGGCAGGGGCGGCTATCCGGCTACCTTGGCCGGGGCCAAAACCGTCCTGCGTTGCCGGGAGCGGGCAGCGGAGCTGTTCTCCTGCCAACCGGAGCAGGTGGTGATGACACCGTCGTGTACCTTCGGTCTGAATATGGCGATCCGAACCCTGGTAAAGCCTGGTGACCGGGTGCTGATCACAGGGTTTGAGCACAATGCGGTGACCCGACCGCTGTATGCCCTGGGTGCAAAAGTGGTGGTGGCAGGCCGAAGGCTGTTTGATTGGGCAGATACACTGGAGGCCTGGGAACGGGAACTGAAAAAAGGCGTGGATGCAGCGGTGTTTACCCATGTTTCCAATGTGTTCGGGTATATTCTGCCGGCAGAGGAAATGGCCAAATTATGCAAGCGGTACAAAGTCCCCTTCGTGATTGATGCCGCCCAATCTGCGGGGATCCTGCCTGTAAGCATGACCCAGTTGGGTGCGGATTTTATTGCTATGCCCGGCCATAAGGGACTGCTTGGACCTATGGGAACAGGACTCCTGCTCTGTGGAAGACACCCGGCAGCTTTGGTGCAGGGAGGAACCGGCACCCTATCCAGGGAGCAAACAATGCCGGATTTTCTTCCGGAAGGTGCGGAGGCAGGCACTTTAAATGTGCCGGGAATTGCCGGTCTGGCCGCAGGGATCTCCTATCTGCAGCAGACGGGGATTGATACTGTGCTGGCCCGACAGCAGCGTCAGGCGCGGCGCTGCGTGCAGGGCCTTGAAACGATGGGCTTTCAGGTATTTTCCGGGGAACATCAGAGTGGAACGGTGTCCTTTTTGCCTGGGATAGACTGCGAGGAGGCTGCTGGGATTCTGGCGAAGCAGGGGATTGCCGTCCGGGCGGGGCTGCATTGTGCCCCCTTGGCCCATGATAGTGCGGGTACTTTACAGACGGGAACGGTCCGGATCAGCTTCGGCCACGACGCTGCCCCCTGGCAGACCGGAAATCTGTTGCTGGCAGCTGAGAAAATCAAGGGTCAACGGTAAAAAAATTGTGAATAACTATTGCCATCAGAGGAGAAATCCGCTATAATAGAACGGATAATAGGCTAGTTATGCCAAGAAGTAAAAATCCTTGGCATAGAGATAAAAAATACGAAAGAAGAGGGGCGCTTATGGAAGGTTTACAAGCCATATGGCAACAGATCCTTGGGATGCGTTGGTCGGACTATCTGGATATTATCATTGTGGCGTTTCTGATTTATAAGCTGCTGCCTTTATTTAAGTCTAGCGGTGCTACGCGGATCGCCCGGATTGCAGCCATTGTGATTGTGGTAGCTTGGCTTACGGAGCTGCTGCGTCTGCACACCATTAGCTTCCTGCTGTCACAGGTGCTGGCAGTTGGTATTTTGGCGGTGGTGGTTTTGTTCCAGCCGGAGCTGCGCCGGATGCTGGATCATCTGAGCCATATGAAGTTGACCTCCTTCCTGGGTGCCAGAAAGCCCCAGCAGGAGATGGAAGCGGTGATCAACCAGGCTGTTCGGGCTTGCGAGATCATGAGCCGGGAGCGGGTAGGCGCGTTGATCGTCTTTGCCCGGGATAACCGGCTGGAGGAGTATTTCAAAACCGGCACTATGATCGAGGGCCGTGTTTCCGAGCAGCTGATCCGAAACATCTTTTTCCCCAAAGCCTCCCTCCACGACGGGGCCATGATCATCCGGGACGGTATGGTAACCGCTGCCGGCTGCGTGCTGCCATTGTCTGACAGTGAGCGGCTGAGTCTGGATCTGGGTACCCGGCACCGGGCGGCGGTAGGTATGAGCGAGGTGTCCGATGCGGTGGTCGTGGTGGTCTCGGAGGAGACCGGCGCCATCTCCGTGGCAGTGGGCGGTATGCTCAAGCGCCACCTGGCAGCCCAGACACTGGAACGGCTGCTGCGCAATGAGCTGTGCCCGCCTGATGAGGTTCAGGAGCAGACGCTGGTGGTGAAACTGACCCAAATGCTGCAGAAGAAGGATAAGGGAGGAAACGGCAATGAAAAATAAGATCCTTTCGATTCTTCTGTCGGCGGCAATTGCCTTTGGCCTGTGGATCTATGTGATCACGGTGGTCAGTCCCGAATCGGAAAAAACCTACTACAACATCCCTGTGGTGCTGCAAAATACCGATGCGCTGACAGAGCGGGGACTGATGATCGTCAGTGAAGACCCGGTGGTGACCCTGGATCTGAAGGGCAACCGCACGGATCTGAACCTGTTGAATGAATCCAATATCAATGTGCTTGCCAATGTGATCAACATCAAAGAAGCAGGCACCCATAAGCTGACCTATAATGTGGCTTACCCCGGCAATATTGCCGACAATGCGGTAACGGTGCAAAGCAGCAGTACCGATCAAATCACCATTCGGGTGGAAAACAGGATCAAGAAGAATGTCCCTGTGGTGATCGACTACGGCGGATCTTCTGTACCGGAGGGCTTTATTGCCGATAAAGAAAAGGCACAGCTGGATTTCCGGTATATTGAGGTTTCCGGACCTGAGTCTGTGATGGAGAATATCCACCAGGCGGTGATTCAGGCGAACTTGAATGACCAGACACAGACACTGATCGAGGAGTGTGAATATACCCTCTGTAACGAACAGGGAGAGCCTGTGGATGCGACCATGGTCATCACCAATGTGGAGAAGGTAACACTGACCGTTAAAATCCAGCGGGTGAAGGAAATTGACCTGATCCTGAATATCATCGATGGCGGCGGCGCTACCAGAGAGAACAGCTCCATTACCATCAATCCTGCCACCATCCGGGTGTCCGGCAGTGACGCGCTGCTGGAGGACTTGGAAGGCATAGAACTGGGTAGTATCAATCTGGCAGAGGTTCTGGCAGACCGGACCATGACCTTCCCCATCCGACTGCCGGAGGGGGTCACCAATGAGACCGGTGTTACAGAGGCTGTGGTAAAAATCGAATTCCCGCAGCTGCTGACCAAGACCTTCAACATCACCAGCATTACACCGATCAATGTGCCGGAAGGCCTGGAGGTGGATATGATCACGCAGGCGCTGGAAGTGCAGGTCCGTGGTCCTATCGAGGCGGTTAAGGCGGTGAAGGATACGGATATTACCGTCACAGTGGACTTTGCCGGTGCCCAGATCGGAACAGCTACCATGAAGGCAGAGATCATTCTGAGTGAGAATTTCCGGGATGTGGGCGCAATGGGTACCTATCAGGTATCGGCCACCCTGCAGGAGCAGGGCAGTGCCCAAAAAGCGGACTAAAGAATGCTCCGGCGGCTTTCCCGCCGGAGCGATCAGAAAAGGGGAAAGTATCTTGATTAAAAGTATGACCGGCTACGGCCGCGCTGTGGAGACAGTAAACGGCCGGGAATTTACTGTGGAGCTGCGCTCCGTCAACAACCGTTATCTGGATTGCTCCGTGCGCCTGCCCAGAATCCTGTCTTTCGGAGAGGATGCGGTGAAGCAGGCTGTGAAAACTGCCATCTCCCGGGGCAAGGTGGATGTGTTTATTACCGTCCGCAGTGAGGGCGGCGATGAGGTGCAGGTGAATCTGAACGCCGCAGTGGTGCAGAGCTATTTAACTGCCATGCAGCGGATGACAGAGGAGTTTGGCGTTACCAATGACGTGACCACCACCAGCCTGTCCCGTCTTCCCGAGGTATTCGTACTGGAAAAGCCCCAGGTGGATGAGGAGCAGCTGCTGAGCGACCTGATGGGTGTGGTCAATAAGGCGCTGCAAGAGTATGACACCATGCGCGTGGCAGAAGGCCAAGCTCTGGATCGGGATCTGCGCAGCCGGGGCGAGACCATCCTGTCTCTTGTCAGCCAGGTGGAGCAAGGCAATGCCCAGACGGTCATCGACTACCGCACCAGATTGGAGAATAAGCTGAAAGAAGTGCTGGCTAATACTGCTATCGATGAGAGCCGTATTTTGACAGAAGCTGCTATCTTTGCGGACAAGGTGGCTGTGGATGAGGAGACCGTCCGTCTGCGCAGCCATCTGCAGCAGATGAACGATATGCTGACCGCCGGCGGTGCTGTGGGTCGGAAGCTGGACTTTTTGCTGCAGGAGATGAACCGGGAAGCCAATACCATCGGCTCCAAGTGTACCGATGTGAATTTGGCCCGAATCGTGGTGGACATTAAGGCAGAATTGGAAAAAATCCGGGAACAGACCCAGAACATTGAGTGAGGACACTATGAAACTGATTGGAATTGGTTTTGGCAGCATGGTGGCGGCTGGGCGGGTACTTGCCATTGTGGATCCGGATTCGGCCCCTATCAAACGGGTGGTGCAGGAGGCTCGGGACCGAGGGATGCTGATCGACGCATCCTACGGACGGAAGACCAAGTCGGTACTGCTGATGGATACGGATCATGTGATCCTGTCGGCACTGACACCGGATATTCTGGGCGCCCGCTGGGAGGATAAGCAGGAGGAAAAACAGGATGCCTAAAGGAAAGCTGTTTGTGATCTCCGGCGCCTCCGGCGTGGGCAAGAGCACGGTGCTTGCCAAGGTGATGGAAGCCCGGGAGGATCTGCGTTTCTCTGTTTCTGCCACTACCCGCAGTCCCCGCCCCGGGGAAGTAGATGGGGTCAGCTATTACTTCGTGACCAAAGAGAAATTCCAGCACATGATCGCAAATCATGAATTCCTGGAGTACGATGCCCATATGGACAATTACTATGGCACGCCCAGACGCCAGCTGGAGGAGAAGCTGCTCTGCGGCAGCGTGATCCTGGATATTGAGCCCAACGGCGCTTTCAATGTGCGCCGGGAGAAAGAGGATGCAGTGCTGATCTTCATCGCGCCCCCTTCTCTGGAGGAGCTGGAGCACCGGCTGCGCAGTCGAGGGGATACCTCTGAGGAGCAGATCCGTGTCCGACAGGAGCGGGTGGTCTGGGAGATGGAGCAGAGCAAAGCATATGACCACGTTGTTGTGAACGATCAGGTGGATACCTGTGCTGAAAAAATTTTAGAAATCATTGCCCGCGAGGCAGATTGAAATTGGAGGAAATGGATTATGTTATACCCCCCCGTAGCTGATATGCTGAAGCATGTGGACAGCCGTTACCTGCTGGTGAATGTGGTTGCCACCCGCGCAAGACAGATCGCATCCGAGGCAGAAGCCCTGCAGGAGGAACTGACCGATAAGCCTGTTACCCTGGCCATCCGGGAAGTGGCTGCCGGCGAGCTGTCTGCCACCCTGAAGGAAGAGTACAGACACTAAGATACCGGGATAGACAAGGATATGCCTTTGTCTGTCCAGAAAGAGAGGAGGGGTGATATGATTGCAAAAATCGCTGTTTCTGCGGCTAATTTTGCCATCGATAAGCCCTACTCCTACCTGTATCCGGAGGAAATGGAACTCAAACCCGGTATGCGGGTGACAGTGCCTTTTGGCCGCAGCAACCGCCATACGGAGGGCGTGGTGCTGTCGGTGGAGCAGGGGCGTGCAGAGGGATTGAAGCCGGTTGCCCAGCGACTGGACGAGACTCCGCTGCTCAGCGCCACCATGCTGCGCCTGGCGGCCTTTCTCCGGGAGCGGTACTTCTGTACTTTTTATGATGCCATCCGGGTGATGCTGCCGGCAGGCCTCTGGTTTCAAAGTCAAGATACCTATGCCTTGACAGAGGACCGCAGCTGGCAGGAAAAGCCCTTCCGTCAGAACGATGCCAGAATATTATTGGAGTTGCTGCGCGACTGCGGCGGCCAGACCGATGGCAAGGTGCTGCGCAGCGCCCTGCCTTCTGAAGAGGGCTTTGATAAGGCCATCGGGTATCTGCTGAAGAAGAAGTGGATCACCGCCCAGCGGGACTTTCTGCGCCGAACCGGCGATAAGCAGGAGCAAATGGCCGCATTGGCCGTTTCTGCGGAGGAAGCCCTGGAATACGCTGCCCATCGCCCCAAAAGCGCCGCCATGCAGCGCAGTGTTTTGGAGCTGATGTGCACCGTGGGCGCTGCCCCCATTAAGGAGATCTGCTACTTTACCGGCGCTAAGCCCGGTACTGTACGCCGTCTGGCAGAACAGGGGTATTTGACCCTGAGCCAGCGGGAGGTGCTGCGTTGCCGGGAGATTCGTCCGGAAACGCTGGATGGCCCATTGACCCTCAACCCAGAGCAGCAGACGGCCTTTGCGGGTCTTGCCGCCCAAATGGAGCAGCAGACACCCGGCAGCGCCCTGCTGTACGGCGTTACCGGCTCCGGTAAGACCGCAGTGTATGTCAAACTGATCCAAAAAACCTTGGATGCCGGTAAGCAGGCAATCCTGCTGGTACCGGAAATTGCCCTGACCCCCCAGCTGCTGGGGAAAATGGCCGCCTACTTTGGGAATCAGGTGGCGGTGCTGCACAGCAGCCTGCCAGTCACCGAGCGCTATGACCAGTGGAAACGGGTTCGCTCCGGGGACGCCAAAGTGGTAGTGGGCACCCGCTCGGCGGTGTTTGCCCCTTGCAATAATCTGGGCCTCATCATTTTGGACGAGGAGCAGGAGCACTCCTATAAATCTGAAAATACTCCCCGGTATCATGCCCGGGATGTGGCCCTGTGGCGGGGCGTAAAAGAGAATGCCCTTGTGGTGCTGGGGTCTGCCACACCCAGTATCGAGACCATGTTCTATGCCAAGTCAGGCATCCATACCCTTTATCGGCTTCAAAACCGTTTTGGGGGCAGGCAATTGCCGACGGTGGAGATTGTGGATATGAAGGAAGAACTGAAGCTGGGCAATGACCTGTCGCTGAGCCTTCCTCTGCAGAACGCCATCCGGGATACGGAGCAGGCGGGGAAGCAGGCGATTTTGTTCTTAAATCGCAGGGGCAACAGCCGGGCGCTGGTATGCGTGGATTGCCGGGAGAGTCCCGAGTGTCCCCGCTGTAACGCAAGGCTGACTTACCACAGCGCCAACGAACGGCTGATGTGCCACTACTGCGGATTTTCTCAACCGGCCCCCAACCGCTGCCCCAGCTGCGGCGGCCCTATGAAGCGGATGGGAACCGGTACCCAGAAGGTCCAGCAGGAGCTGGAAAGCCGATTCTCCGATATCCGGGTGGAGCGGATGGACGCCGATACCGTATCCGCTACCAATACCCATGAGATGATTCTGGACCGATTCCAGAAAGAGCATATTCCGGTGCTTATCGGCACTCAGATGGTTGCCAAGGGTCTGAACCTGCCGGATGTGACTCTGGTAGGCGTTCTGGACGGAGATCTGGGTCTGTATACTGACAGCTACCGGGCTGCGGAAAATACCTTCAACATGCTCACTCAGGTGGTGGGACGCGCCGGTCGCGGCGATACCGCCGGACGGGCTATGATTCAGACCTTCGTGCCGGGGCATACTGTGATTACCTTGGCAGCGGAGCAGAATTATGACGCCTTTTATGATGTTGAGATCGGCTTGCGGCGGATGCAATCTTGTCCGCCTTTTGGGGATCTGGCAGTGATCACCCTGACCGGTCAGGAGGAACGGCGGGTGCTCCACGGGGCAGCCAAGCTGAAATCCAGCCTGCAGCAGCTGCTGCAGCAACCGGAATATCAAGGACAGACTTGTACGGTGCTAGGGCCTGCCCCTTGTCCCGTACCGAAGATAAACTATCATTTCCGTTACCGGCTGACCCTGCGGTGCAAAATGACCCGGCCCTTGCGGCTGCTTTTGGCACACCTGCTGCGGCAGTTCTCTCAGGACAGGGAGAACCGGGGCGTGTCCGCCTTCATCGATGTAAACGGATTGGATTAGAGAGGAAAAAACAATGGCACTTCGGAAGATTTTAACGGATAAAGAACCGGCGCTGCACAAGGTGTGTAAGCCTGTTGTAAATTTTGATGCCAAGCTCCACAGACTACTGGACGATATGCGGGATACTTTGATCGAGTCCGGCGGTGTAGGTCTGGCTGCCCCCCAGGTGGGGATTTTGCGCCGGGTGGTGCTGGTGGATACCGGTGAGGAGATTCTGGAACTGGTGAATCCCACTATGGTAGAGACCGACGGGGAGCAGAAGGGCGCGGAAGGCTGCCTGGGTGTACCCGGTACGTACGGTCTGGTGAAGCGCTCATACTATGCCAAGGTGCGCGCTCAGGATCGCAATGGCAACTGGTACGAGGCTGAGGGCGAGGAACTGACCGCCCGGTGCTTCTGCCATGAACTGGACCACCTGGACGGTATTCTTTACACCCAGATGATGGAGCGTTATCTAACAGAGGAAGAACTAATGGGTGACGAGGAAGAATAATCGAGGGAGGAACCCTATGCGCGTTGTATTTATGGGTACGCCGGACATTGCGGCGACCTGTCTAAAGAAGATTCTTGGGGACGGCTTTGATGTGGTGGGCGTGTATACTCAGCCTGATCGCCCCAAGGGACGGGGAATGAAGATGGTATTTTCCCCCGTAAAGGAAGTGGCTGTGGAACAGGGGATTCCTGTGTTCCAGCCGGAGAATTTTCGTGAGGAGGAGCGTATTCAGCAGCTGGCTGACTTGCAGCCGGATGTGGTGGCGGTGGTGGCCTATGGCCAAATCCTGCCCCAGAAGGTGCTGGACATCGCCCCTAAGGGCTTTATCAATATCCATGCCAGCCTGCTTCCCCAATACCGGGGCTCTGCCCCTTATCAGTGGGCGGTGCTGGACGGCTTGGAGGAAACCGGCGTCACCGCTATGTACCTGTGCCGGGAAATGGATGCCGGCGATATGATCGCCTGCAAAAAGACCCCCATTGGCCCGGATGAGGCCGCGGGAGAACTACTGGACCGTCTGGCAGTACTGGGCGCGGAACTTCTCAGCGAAACTCTGTGCTGCGTGGAGAAGGGAACTGCCTGCCGCAGCTGCCAGGATCCTGCTCAGGTGACCTATGCCCCTATGCTGGATAAATCCATGTGCCCCATTGACTTTACGAAAACCGCTCAACAGATCCACAACCAGGTACGTGGCCTAAATCCTTGGCCGGTTGCCACCATGCAGCTGCAGGGCAAGCGGTTTAAGGTGTATGCTACCGCAGTGGTAGACAATCCTACAAACGCCCCTGCTGGTACGATCCTTGGTCTGACCAAGACCGGTTTGCAGATCGCTTGCGGTGATGCGGCTGTGGAGATCCGTGTTTTGCAGGCAGAAGGCGGCAAGCGGATGGCGGCAGCGGATTATTTCCGCGGACACCCTTTGGAGCAGTAATATGGGCGCCAGAGAGACCGCACTAAATGTGCTGATCGCCTGCCGCAAGGAAGGCGGCTGGTCCAACGGGGTGCTGAAGGAGTACCTGTCCCGGGACAGACTAGATCGCCGGGATGCGGCGCTGGCCACTCGGCTGTGCTACGGTGTGATCCAGAACCGAAATTATTTAGATTTCTACCTGCAGCAGCTGCTGACGGGGAAAGTAAAATCCCTGCACCCGGTGCTGCACGATATTCTCCATCTGGGTCTTTACCAGATCTACCTGATGGATAAGATCCCGGACTCCGCGGCGGTGAATGAATCCGTGGAGCTGGCCAAGCGCTACTGTAA
Source organism: Faecousia sp. (assembly GCA_045595945.1). GTDB lineage: Bacteria > Bacillota > Clostridia > Oscillospirales > Oscillospiraceae > Faecousia. The sequence continues at coordinate 42,115 of JAZOBL010000045.1, read as the reverse complement.
GCACCAGAAAAATGGCGCGGGTCTTGTAAATGCTGTGCTGCGCAATGCCGTCCGCACCGTCGGCACATTAAAAGAGCCTGTATCCTGGGAGGACAAATACTCTCATCCCGGTGAACTGATCAATTTGCTGAAATCCTATGTGGGCAAGGAACGCACAGAACCCATGCTCCGTGCCAACAATGCCATTCCTCCTATGACTGTGCAGGTGAACACCCTGCGATGTTCTTCTCAGGAGCTGATCGCCCGTCTGGAAGGGGAGGGAGTTACAGCAGTGCCTCATAGTTGGCTTGCTGATTGCCTGGTGCTCACCGGTACCGGCAGTATCGAGAATCTGCAATCCTTCCGAGAAGGCCTGTTCTATGTGCAGGACCCGGCTGCCAAATTGAGCGTTTTGTGCGCCGAGCTGACGGAAAAAACCGAGCAGGTGCTGGATTGCTGCGCTGCACCCGGGGGCAAGAGCTTTGCCGCGGCCATCGCCATGGCGGGGCGGGGGAGTATCACTTCCTGCGATGTGTACCCCCACAAGGCGGAGCTGATTGCTAAGGGCGCGACGCGCTTGGGACTGACCAACATCACCCCCGGCGTGCAGGATGCGACCGTATTTAATCCTCAGTGGGAAACTGCCATGGATGCGGTGATTGCGGATGTGCCATGTTCCGGCTACGGCATCATCCGGAAAAAACCGGATATCCGTTACAAAAATTTGGCGGAAATGGCGCAGCTGCCTGCTTTGCAGGAGAAGATCCTGCATAACGCCGCCCGCTATGTAAAACCCGGCGGAGTGCTGCTGTATTCCACCTGTACGCTGGTGCACACGGAGAATGAAGGGATGGTGGAATCCTTCCTGAGGACCCACCCCAATTTTACCACAGAACCCCTGCCCCTACCGGCACCCTTTCCCAAAAACCAGAGCGGAATGCTGGCCTTGGTGCCCGGGGAGTATGATACCGACGGATTTTTCATCTGCCGTCTGCGGAGAAAGGTATGAACCACTTAAAAAACATGACGATCCCGGAAATCGGGACGGTGCTGAAAGAACTGAATCAACCCGCCTTCCGGGCAAAGCAGATTTATTCCTGGCTTCATAAGGGCGTCCGCAGTTACGAGGAAATGACCAATCTGCCAAAGGCTCTGCGGGATACTCTGGCAGAGCGTTACCCTCTGCACATTCCGGAAGTGGTGCGCAAGCAGGAATCTCAAAAGGACGGCACGATCAAATACCTGTGGAAGCTATCCGACGGTAACTGCGTAGAGACCGTGGTCATGCGCTATCATTACGGCAACACTGTCTGCATCTCCACGGAAGTGGGCTGCCGGATGGGGTGCGCCTTCTGTGCCTCTACCTTAGGCGGTCTGGTTCGGCGACTGGAGCCCTTTGAAATGCTGGATCAGGTGCTGTTTACCCAATTGGACTCTGGACTGCCGGTTTCCCATATTGTGTTAATGGGGATTGGAGAGCCGCTGGATAACCTGGAGAATGTACTGCGGTTTCTGGAGCTGGTCAACAGCCCTGAGGGTATGAACATCTCCATGCGACATATCAGTCTGTCCACCTGTGGCCTTGTGCCGAAGATCGACGAACTGGCGAGCAAGAAGCTGCAGCTCAGCCTTGCTATCTCCCTCCACGGCCCCAATAACGAGATCCGCAATAAGATCATGCCTGTGAATAAGGCCTATCCCATCGAGGAGCTTTTGTCTGCCTGCCGCAGGTACTATCAGGCCACCTCCCGGCGGATCCACTTTGAATATGCCATGATCGACGGGGTCAACGATACCCGGGCGTGCGCCAAGGAGCTGCTGGATAGGCTCAAGGGCCTGCCGGCTCATGTAAATCTGATCCCCCTAAACCATGTGGAGGAAAGTCCCTTAAAACCCAGCACAAAAGCGACAGTGGCGGCTTTCCAGAAATGCTTGGAAGACGGTGGCGTGACCGCAACCGTGCGACGCACTTTGGGCGGCGACATCGATGCCTCCTGCGGTCAGCTTAGAAGAAAGTATACAAAAGGAAATGAAGAGAAAAAACAGGGAAAGGAGTGAAGCCCTATGCAATACTGGGCATTGACAGATCCCGGCTGCATCCGCGACCAGAATCAGGATGCGTACCAGATAGAAGTACTGGACAGAAATACCCTGCTGTGCGTGGTATGTGACGGCATGGGTGGAGCAAAATCCGGAAACGTGGCCAGCACTCTGGCGGCAGATGTGTTTACACAGCATGTGAAGGATACTTGGAAATCCAATATGGACCCGGAGGAGCTGGACCAGATGCTCCGGGGGGCGGTAAAGCTAGCGAACTTTACGGTGTTTGACCAGGCACAGCAGTTCCCGGAGTTTGACGGCATGGGTACTACCTTGGTAGCACTGCTGATCCATGGCAAAAAGGCCACTGTGGTCAATGTGGGAGACAGCCGCGCGTACCTGCTGGATAAGGTGGGCATCACCCAGCTGACCACCGACCATTCTCTGGTACAGCTGATGATCTCCCGGGGAGAATTGACACCGGAGCGTGCCAAGCACTATCCCGGCAAGAATTTGATCACCCGTGCCATTGGCACGGAAAATATGGTGGAATGTGATATCTACCACCGGAAGGTGGAGCGTGGAGATCACTTCCTGTTGTGCACCGACGGCCTGTCCAACCTGTTGGATGAGCAAGAGATCCTGTTTGAAGTAGCCCACGGACCGGATCAGGAGCAGTGCTGTGAGCGCCTATTAGACATTGCAAAAAAGCGGGGCGCACCGGACAACGTGACCAGTATACTGGTTGCGGTTTGACCGGTAGGAAAGGAGAGTTTCTTTATGGATAACGATAAGTACATAGGCCGTCTGCTGGATAATCGCTATGAGATTCTGGAAGTGATCGGCACCGGCGGTATGGCAGTTGTATATAAAGCCCGGTGTCACCGGCTCAACCGGTTGGTCGCCATTAAAATTCTGAAGGATGACAACCTGGAAGACGAGGACTTCCGCCGCCGTTTCCATGCGGAAAGTCAGGCGGTTGCCATGCTCAGCCACCCCAATATCGTCTCTGTGTACGATGTATCTACTTCCATTATGGCAGACTACATCGTTATGGAGCTGATCGAGGGCATCACCCTGAAGCAGTATATGGAGAAGAAGGGCATCCTCAATTGGAAGGAGACCCTGCACTTTGCCATCCAGATCGCCAAGGCACTGGAGCATGCCCACAGCAAGGGCATTGTCCACCGAGATATTAAGCCCCACAACATTATGGTGCTGAAAAACGGATCTGTAAAGGTCATGGACTTCGGCATTGCCCGCCTGATCTCCCGGGGCAACACCCTGACCAAGGAAGCCCTTGGCTCTGTCCACTACATCTCCCCGGAACAGGCGAAGGGCGGCCGGGTGGATGATCGGTCTGATATCTACTCTCTGGGTGTTGTGATGTACGAGATGATGGCAGGCCGGCCTCCCTATGACGGAGAGTCTCCCGTGTCGGTGGCGATCCAGCATATCAACGGCGGCGCAACGATGCCATCCCTGCTCAATCCCAACATTCCCGGCGGCCTTGAGCAGATCATTATGAAGGCGATGGCCCATAATGTGGCAGACCGGTATCCGTCCGCTACCCGGATGCTCAGTGATATGGATGAGTTCCGGAAGGACCCTACCATTTTGTTTGACTATAATACACCGCCCCTGGATGCGGTGACCCAGCTGCAAAAGCCACCTCTGGTGCTGCAGCCGACCCCAACTACCGCTGAGAAGGTAGTGGAAGACCGTGTAAACCGGACAGAGCCTTCGGTCAGAGCTTTGCAGAATCAGCGCCGGCAGGAGGCGGACCGCCGCAGAAAGCAGGAGATGCAGGAAAAACGCAGTCGCATCGCTACCATTGCCATTATTTCCTGTTCTTTGGTGATCGTGATTGCCGTTGTGGTGCTTTTGGCTGTTTTCCTGGGAGGCGGTATGACACCCAAGGATGAGACCATTGAGGTACCTGAGTTGACCGGTCAAGTGTATGCTGACCTGCAGGAATATCCGGGACTCAATATCATGAAAGAAGAGGTCTACGACGATACTGTGGAGGCCGGTGTGATTATCAGTCAGTCACCCCTGGCAGGGGATCAGGTAAAGAAGGACTCGGTCCTTATGGTGTATGTAAGCCTTGGCAAAGAGCCTCCTGAGATTACCATGGAGAACCTGCTCAATACAGAGAAATCCGGCGCGGAAGCGCTGCTGAATAATCTGAATTTGAACCTGGTTATCAAAGTAGAAGAAGAGTACCACGACGAAATCAAGAAAGGCAATGTGATCCGCACCGAACCGGAGGAGGGAACACACTTGCAGGAGGGTCAGACCGTGACCCTGTTTGTGAGCTTGGGCAAGGAGATCAAGGAATCCACCATGCCCAATGTGGTGGACGAAGAGCAACAGATGGCTATCAGCATTCTGGAGCTGCAGCAGCTGGATCTGGAGATCAAAATTGAAGAGGTATTTGATTCCAATGTGAAAGCCGGCAATGTGGTGAAGACGGAACCTGCGAAGGGCGAGAAACTGAAGACCGGTGACACCGTCATCCTGCATGTCAGTAAGGGTGCAGAGATTGAAGAGGCCCTTATGCCCAATGTGGTGGGCGAGAAGGAAGCCACGGCAATCAACATCCTGGAACTGCAGAGACTGGATCTGAAGATCAAAGTGGAAGATGTCTTCGATAATGAGGTAGAGGCCGGCTATGTGGTGAAGACCGAGCCTGTGCAGGAGGAAACCTTAAAGACCGGTGACACGGTCACCCTGTATATCAGCAAGGGCGCGGAAACAAAGAAAATGCCTGGCGTGGTTGGCATGGATGTGGGCAATGCCACCCAGGTGATCACAGCCGCTGGCTTCAGCACACCGGAGTTTAAGTATGTGGAAAGCGACAAGCCCAAGGATACGGTGGTGGCGCAGTCCCACGAGAAGAATGTGGAATGCCCGGTAGATGCGAAGATCATTCTGGAGATATCCAGCGGCCCGCAGAACACCCAACCCCAGGAAGTGACCCGGGATGTGGTGATCGACCTGCGCAAATCTGCTTCAGAGGCAGACTGCCGGGTGGAGGTCAAGCGGGACGGAAAGACCGTGCATTCCGGAACAGCCACCAAGGGCACAGCGACCGTCACCCTCAAGAACCAAACAGGCTTGGGCACTGTGACTTACGAGGTCATTATCAACGGTCAGGACGGCTGGGAGGTCACGGAGGTATTTTCTGCCAATGGATGATAGAAGAACCGGCAGGATCCTTTCTTCCCTCAGCGGATTTTATCAGGTGCAGACCCCGGATGGCGTGGTGACCTGCCGCGGTCGCGGACATCTGCGGCGGGGCTCTGAGATCCCCCTTACCGGCGACATGGTGGAGATCACTATGGAGCGTGGCAAGGGGATGGTGGAGAAAATCCTCCCCAGACGAAACCGATTCATCCGTCCGGCGGTTGCCAATGTGGATGCGCTGGTGGTGTTTGCTGCCAATGTGAATCCGGTGACAGAGCCGTTTCTTATCGACCGGGTGGCAGCCATTGCCGGAAACCAGGAGGTTGCGGTGTATATCTGCGTGAATAAGTGCGATCTGGATCCTGCGGTGGATCTGGTGCGGATCTATGAACACGCAGGCTTTCCCGTGATTCGTGCCAGCGCCGAGACCGGCGAGGGTGTGGAGCAGCTGCGACAGTTGATTGCCGGCAAGCTCACCGCCTTTACCGGCAACACCGGAGTTGGTAAGAGTAGTATGCTCAATGCCCTGTGCCCGGAATTGGGTCTTGCCACCGGTGCGGTTTCCGAGAAACTGGGCCGGGGGCGGCACACTACACGACATGTGGAACTGTATAAACTGGGTGAGGACACCTATGTGGCGGATACCCCGGGCTTTGCCTCCTTTGACACGGAGCAGATGGATGTGATCCTAAAGGAGAATTTGCAGTATGCCTTTCCGGATTTTGCACCCTATTTGGGCAGCTGCCAGTTCCATGATTGCTCCCACCGGGCAGAACCGGATTGCGCGGTGCGTAGAGCGGTGGAAGCAGGGGAACTGGAGCAGACTCGCTATGATAGCTACCTGCGCCTGTACGAAAAATCCAGCCAGATTAAACTTTGGGAATTGAAATAAAAAAGAAGTCTGTTTTTAAACAGACTTCTTTTTCTCTTATAGACAATTTTTTGTGGGTATGCTACAATACCCCCAGAATGTGATAAAGGAGAGATCCCTATGGAAGCAGTAAAACTTGCCGGTCTGGAACCCCAGTCGGTATTTGCATATTTTGAAAAGCTTTGCGCCATTCCTCACGGTTCCGGTAATACCAAGCAGATCTCTGACTACCTGGTGTCCTTTGCCCAGGAGCAGGGCCTGCGGTATGTGCAGGACGAACTGAACAATGTGATCTTATTCGGGGAAGGCACCTGCGGTATGGAGAACCACGCCCCTGTGATCATCCAGGGGCATATGGATATGGTCTGCGTCCAGGATGAGACCAGCAAGATCGATATGGATAAGGACGGCCTGAAGATTGACCACGACGGCAGCTGCGTGTTCGCCAAAGGCACATCCCTGGGCGGCGATGACGGTATTGCCGTTGCCTACGCGTTGGCGCTGCTGGCGGATAAATCCATTCCCCATCCGCCCCTGGAAGTGATCATCACCGTAGATGAGGAGACCGGTATGTACGGCGCAGCCGGCATTGACTTGTCCGGTCTGAAGGGCCGCACTGTGCTGAATATCGATTCCGAGGAAGAGGGGATCTTTACCGTATCCTGCGCCGGGGGAGCAAGAGCGGGGGTATCATTGCCTGTGGAGCGCCGGGCGGTGTACGGTCCCTGTGTCTGCCTAACTGTGGAGGGCCTGAAAGGCGGACATTCCGGCGTGGAGATCCACAAGAACCGGGCCAATGCCATTAAGGTCATGGGGGAGTTTTTGAGCCGTGTCCAGAAGCTGATGCCGGTATGCATTACTTCTTTAGACGGTGGCGGTAAGGACAATGCCATTCCCTGTTATTGCCAGGTGAAGCTGGTAGCCTTGGGGATGTATATTGAGCGGATCAACGAGGTTGCCGCGCAGCTCCAGAAGGAGATTCGGGAGCAGTTCGACGAACCCAATGCCGTGATTCGCGGTGATGATGTGGACGCCCTGGGGGGCAATGCTCTGACCACCGAGTGCTCCTCCAAGGTCATCGCCCTGCTGAACGCCGCACCTAACGGAATCCAGGCCTGGAGCCAGGATATTGCAGGCCTGGTGCAGACCAGTCTGAACCTGGGTGTGGCTACTTTGGACGATGCGCTGACGCTGACCTGGGCGGTGCGAAGCTCCAACAACCGGGAGAAGATTGACCTGCTGGGCAAGCTCCGGGAGCTGGCAGGCTTCTACGATGCCGCTTACGATGAGCGGGGCAACTATCCCGCTTGGGAGTATAAGAAGGACTCTGTCCTTCGGGAAACGATGATCCGGGTCTACCGGGATATGTTCGGCAAAGAGCCGGAGGTGGTAGCCATCCACGCCGGTCTGGAGTGCGGTCTGCTCAGCGAGAAGCTGCCGGGGCTGGATTGTGTCTCCATCGGTCCAAATATGCACGATATCCACACCAGTCGGGAACGGCTGGAGATCGCCTCCACAAAGCGCACCTGGGACTTCCTGCTGGAAGTGCTGAAAAACCTATAACAATGAAAAGACCCGCCTAAGGGCAGCGCTCCATAAGGAAGTATTGGTTTTGAACGGTCCCTTTTCCGCTTAACTGCATAAAAAATCCCCGAAATGCGTCAGCATTCCGGGGATTTTGTTATTTGTTAATCAAAAAAGTTACCACTTCAAAACTGCATAGCACCTGAAAACGGTGGGAATTTGTGTTAGATAAGGAAAAAACCGCAGGAATCCTTGGTGGATTGCGAGGTTTTTTGACGCAATATTACGCAAATTTACGCCTGTTTTCAGGCATTATTTCCTTATGGAGTGCTGCCCAACGGCGGGTCATTTTTTCTGCACAAGTCCCCGGATCCACCGCAGATCCTCCCGACCAATCACTTGCAAAAGCACCAAAAGACTTCCCCAGATCAGCACATAAGTCGCGCTACAGACCAAAATTCCGCCGACCCGCCCGGCTAAAAACACCGCTGCTGCTGTCCCCAGCAGCGTCAACAGAGGCATGGCAGGGGAGAGCACCGGTCCTGTGAGCTTCAGCAGCAGCCGAAGACTCAGGGCAAAGTTCAGGGCATGGGTCACCAGGAAACTCAAGTAATATCCTGCCATCCCGTACCGTGGCAGCAACAGAAACAGAAAAATCACATCCATGGAGGAGGTAAGGATATTGTACCGGACGCAGGCACTTTGCTGCCCCAGACCCTTTACCATGGCATCTGTGACCGCATCGCAGTAGAGCATGGGGATCAGCAGAGCATACCACTTTAGATGCTGACCTGCCTCGGCACTTTTGTATAGAGCAAAACACAACTGCCGGCTGAACAAAAACATCCCTCCGGCAAACAGGCATCCGTATAAAATTGCCAGACGCAGACTTCTGTGAGCAAGGTATCGGATCCGGTTGCGGCTACCGGCGGCATGACACCGGGCAAGCTCTGGGATGAGCAATTCTGCCAGGGCATATAAAATTGCCGCCGGGAACATCAGTACCGGAAACACCATTCCGCACACAGTTCCAAATTCCGCCAGAGGGTCAGCTGCGCCTGCAAACAGGGCAAGCCGTTTGGGCACCATTAAGTTTTCTGTGGTGGAAATGCCGGACTTAAAATCATCGGCAATTGCCAAAGGAACAGCGGTCTGCAGGAGCTGCTTCCGCACAGGAAGACGCTCTCCTGCCGGGCTGTGCTCCTGCCACCGCAGGATACTCAGGGCGCACAGGGTCACACAGCTGCTTAGCCCGCTTCCGGTGACTACCGCCCGGCAGGCCCGGACGGCGTTGTCACCCACACCCATTAAAAGACTCAGCGTCAGCACCATGGAGCACAGCTGCTCTGCCACCTCCACCGCAGCCAGCGTACCGATCCGGTTGGCGGCGGTAAAGTAGCCGCACATGACGCCGCATAGACAGTTCACCGGCAAAAACAGCGCAAAAAGCCGTACTGTGGAGACCACCGCCGGCTCGCCGATCCAACCGGCGGATACCACAGGGGCAATCGTCCACAGGATCAGGGAAACGGTACAGCTGCAAAGAAGACTGTATTTGACGCAGCCGGTGAGCACCCAACGAACATTTTCCGGCTTTTGCCTGCCCAACTCGCCGGCGGTCAAGTACATGGTGGCGGTGCGAATGCCAGCCATCCCGGCAGTCAAGGCCAACATCCCCACGGAAAGCACCAGCTGCAGTAGGCCGATACCGGCTGCTCCAATGCGTCCGGACAGATATACCTGAAACCCTGTGGATACAAACCGCAGCAGCAAATTCACGCCGGTGAGCACCAGAGCACTGTAGAAAATCGGAAGCTTTTTGCGCAAAAAAATCCCCTCCCTTGTCCATTCTATTCGGACAGGGAGGGGGTTATCCCGCTTTATGCCTTGTTTACTTCGTTGCAGTGGATCGCCAGAGGACACTTGTCACATTTGGGGGAACGGGCAGTACAGATCTCCCGCCCAAACAATACGATCCTGTGGCAGAAGTCGCTGCTCTCCTCGGGGGGCAGCACGGCCCGTAGCTGCCGTTCTACCTTCTCCGGCTCTCTGCCTTGGGAAAGCCCCAAACGCCCGCAGATCCGCATACAGTGGGTATCGCAGACCACGCTGCCGGGTTCCGCATACAAATCTCCCAGCAGCAGGTTTGCGGTCTTTCTGCCTACACCGGGCAGACGCAGGAGCTCCTCCATAGTGGCGGGCACTTTGCCGCCGTATTCATCCCGGAGCATCTGGCAGGCCAGTACGATGTCCTTTGCTTTCTGACGGTAGAACCCACAGGAATGAATGTACTCCTCCACCACCGCCACAGGGGCATTTGCCATGGCATCCAGGGTAGGGAAGGCAGCAAACAGCGCCGGTGTCACCAAATTCACACGGGCATCGGTGCACTGGGCTGACAGCCGTACGGCGATCATCAGCTCATAATCCTTTTGATAATGGAGCGCACACAGCGCCTCCGGATATTGCTCTTTCAGCAAATGGATGATATCCCAAACCTTTTGCTTCATACCATCACACCTTTCTGTGATGATTCTATCACAAAAAATTCGATGTGAAAAGAGGTTTTTCGAGGAACAAAAAGAACCTGTCCGGGATAGTATGGGATAGGTAATCACAGATTTATCTGTGTGGCTTTGGTGCGGCGGTCACCCGCCGCCCGGCTTGGTCAGTACAGATCTTCCTCCAGGATCTGGGCGGTCATGGCGGAAATTTCATATGCAGTCCGCTCCTGCGGACCGGATTCGGTGAGCTTGGTGTAGACCCGGCTTTGCAAACGCCCCTCAATGCTGATTACATCGCTGGTGTGGCACTTGGATACCTGCTGGGCGATCCGTCCCCAGAGAATGCAGGGCAGATAATCCGCCCGATGGAAGCCTCTGGGCACAGCCAGCATAGCATCGCAGATCTCCCGTCCCAAGGGGGTTAGGCGGTAAGTCGGTTCCCGGCAAAGTGGGCCTTCCAAATACACATCATTGATCGGCTCACCATCTTCGGCGATGATGGTGGCAGCAAAAACAAAGATCATCAGATGCCGTACCCCATCTGTCCGACGGTTGTGGGAGCGAACCTGCCCGGTGACCGTAAGCATCTGCCCACCGGACAAGTCTATGGTGTTCATAATTTCCTCCTGGGCAATCACCGGCAGAATATCCACTGCCCCGGAGAGCCGTGGGACATCCAGTAAAAACCGGTAAAACCGCCTGCCATGGTTTTCGTGGGAGAACTGGGGCAGATCGCGTAGAGTACCCCGCAGGGTAATCCTGTTTGTTGTATGTTCCATAGTACCACCTCATAATCCAATGTATGAGATAGTCTATGTTGCAAAGGCGAAATAAGACCCCGCTGTGGGGAAAAGCCATGGGGAGAATGGGTCTTGACAAACAGATAACTCTATGCTAAGATGTTTTGGCAACTAAATACAAGTAGCTTTTGATTCGGAGTGATACCCAAGAGGCCGAAGGGGCTCCCCTGCTAAGGGAGTAGGCGTCTAAACAGCGCGCGAGGGTTCAAATCCCTCTCACTCCGCCAGTGAAATCCGGTTAGGAAGTTAGTCCTGACCGGATTTCTTCTTTATTTTCGGCACTTTTGTGGGTTAAAAGTTCAAAATGCCATGAGGCATATTTGCTTTTTCCCTTACTTTTTCCCTTATAGCTCCAAAATACCCTTGATATAGGCCTCCATTCGGACTGCGCTGGCCTCCTGCATTTGGTTCGTCACGTGGCCGTAAACATCCAAAGTAAAGGCTGCGGTGGCATGGCCAAGGTTGCCTTGAACGGTCTTGATGTCATCTCCGGAACGCAGAGAAGCCACTGCATAACTGTGACGGAGATCGTGGAATCTTGCATCCGGTCTGCCAATGGCTGTAACAATTTCTTTGAAATGTCTCACCACAGTCTGCGGAATCAGATTTCCACCCAATTCATTTGTAAAAACCAAATTCATGGGATTGGACCATGCTGCACCGGCTTTCTCCTTATGCTCATACTGCTGCAGCTTGCGGTCTCTGAGTAATTGCATAACCCAGGGGGCAGGCGTGATTCTGCGTGGCTTATCATTCTTCAGAGAAACCAAACGGAATTGACCGCCCGCTTTCTTTTCCTTTTGCAGCTGCTTGCTGATCAGTATGGTGCCTCGCATGAAATCCACGCGATCCCAAGTCAGACCGAGGGCTTCTCCCTCCCGCAGACCTGTAAACAGTGTGATCGTGTACAGAAGCTCGAGTGGATGGCCTTTAACCGCATCCAGAAACAGCTTGGTTTCTGCTTCATCCAGCGGTTGAAGTTCCTTCTTCTCGATACGTGGTAGAATGCAGGAATTTGTGGGATTGAACCGGATGTAACCATTGGCAACTGCCTGCTGTAAGGCCTTGTGAAGGATTCCGTGGACATTTTTCACCGTCTTGGGTGAAACTGCAGCACGATCCTTCGTCGGCTCTCTTAGGCCGTTGTAAAAGCTTTGGACTAAATGGGTATCCATCGCATCCATTCGAATTGCTCCCAGACCAGGTTTGATGTGAGTACGGATAGTGGCATTGTAGGCGGCAACAGTAGATTCCTTAACGCCTCCTAAATACTGACTTGCCCATACATCCAACCATTCTGCAACCGTCATCTTGCAGGGTGCAATATAGGTTCCGGAATCAAGGGCTGCCAAGGCAGCTTTCAATTTCTGCGCAACTTCCTTTTGGGTCTTGCCAGATATACTGCGCTGAATCTGCTTGCCTGTTCCGGGATCGAAACCGGCAGTATAACGAGCTTCATAATAGGTATAGGTCTTTCCGTTGACCTCTCTCGTGATCTTGCGAATCGACCCCATACCGGAAGTAGATTTTTTGCTTTGCGGCATAAATATTACTCCTTTCGTTGCCGCATAGCAGGTACACTTATATTATACCATACAAGCGGTCTTTCCGCAACGATTTCAGTGCTTACTCAGGTAGTCGATCACCGCTTCCAGGGGGATGCGGTAGTTGCGACCCACACGGACACTATGAATCGTTCCGGAACGGACCAACTCATATGCGGTGTTATGACTGACCACCAGTATTTCAGCCACCTGCCTCACACAGAGGACAGGTGGATATTTATTTTGCAGGTTAGATGATGTCATAGTATCAACCTCCTCTGTCATCGAACCAATAGGCTTGGAAAAGGGTGCCGTCGTGGAGCAGAAAACGACCACGAGCATCCTTGGGGATCTGCTCGGCTGCGGCGGTGCTATCCAGGATAATTTGTGACAGGACGGTATCCGCACGGCCACAGATCCGGCAGTTCACATTATTCTTGATCTGACCGGACAGAATGTTGGCATCCGGACGCTGGGTGGCAAGGATCAGGTGGATGCCAAAGGCACGACCCTGTCTGGCAATCATAGAAAGCTTGCTTTCAATTTTGCGGACGACTTCTTTTTGATCATTACCTAGACCGGTTTTGTCCAACACCTCCGCAATCTCGTCGCAGGCAAAGATATACCGTGACAGGTCTTCTCCTGTGGCTTCGTTGTAACGGTCAATATTGGGTTGCCCAGAGGCTGCAAGCAAGGTTTTGCGTCGCTGCAGCTCGTCCACAAGCTCCGTGAGTAAGGTAAGAGTAGATTCCTCTTCAATGCACATCCGACATTGCCTGTGCCAGATGGGCGGGAAATCCACACCGCCTTTGAAATCGGCGATAGAAACAATCGCACCTTTCATTAATGCCTGCATGAGGAGCAGCTTTAGAAGAACACTCTTGCCGCTGCCGGTAGATCCACCAAGCAGAATGTGGGGTACTTTCACAAGGTCCACTGTAACAGGCCCGGCAAAGCTCTCACCCAAAGCCAGTATGAAGGGCTTGTGGGAAAGGTGCTTATCATTCCAGTCTATCACTTCCGGCAGATCTGTTCTGGCTGGGACAGTATAGAGCAGAATACGGCTTTTCCCAGACCCATATTTCATCTTGACGATGGTGATGTCCAGGATGGTCTCGATAGAGGCCTGCTTGTCCTCCCAGGTCTTCAAGGGTATGCCTTGTGAGCTAAACTCCCAGACTGAAATACGAGGATTCTGCTTATCCTTGTACTTCCGTTTCAGGGCAGGCACTATATCGGTATGGTTTACGAGGCCAATGCTTCTCAGCTGATCCTGGGCCGCCTTCTTTCCAAGAGGAAACAGAATGAGTATGGACAGGAATACTCCACCAATCAGCAGGTAAACCGCAAAGATATGCTGCATAACCAAACTGGCGACAGGCGAAAGCAGTGCAGTAGTCTCAGCAGACAGCGCAATCTCGTCTTGCTTGCCCCATGTCAGGAATGCTCCCAGAATGTAGAGTAAAGCAAAAATGAGTTTCACAGGCGCGTGGTCGGTAGAACTGAGTCTGGGGAGATGTTCCCGAAGACTGGAACGGCGTTGCAGCCGTTCCTTTTCAAACCGTCTCATGGGGAACCTCCCTTGGGGGCATACCCCGGCGGAACTCAACTACCTTATGAATGCGTCGCAAGAATGCGTTCCAGGTCTCCAACTCTTTGCGCTGAATCTCTTGGTATTGCTGTTCCAGCGGAATGTTAGAGGTGATGTACACCGTATCAAAGCAGGCAACGCGGTCACGGTATCGGGCAGGAAGTCTCAAAGGGTAAATATCCAAAAAGTTCAGCATCGCTGAAATGGGTACTTGGGAATGGAATTCCTCAAACACGATCACAGGCTCTCCGTGGTAGTCATCAAAACGAGCACCGGATTGTCCGCTGTAATCGGTGATGCGGTAAACATCCTCCGGAGCGTGTTTTTCATAGATGCTCCGGGTTTTACCGGTACCGCTGTCGCCGAAGAGATAATTCGTCTTCACAGGGCGGTTTTCTTTCCGAAATCTTTCAAAGAGCAGCTTTTCCCGCAGAGCATCGATGTCATTGATCTTAAAAGCAAAGCTGGGATCGTTCTCAATGATCTCTGTGGTGGAATAGCCGTCCTTTACATCCTGCATCAGTTGAGCCATCTTGGGGGATTTCTCCTGAGAAGCAGAAGGTAGTGTGCCGAACTCCTTGAAAGTGCCTTCTACACTGGTTTCGGATTTGCGGGTGTCCGCCCATTTGCCTTCCTTGCGGATATAGGCTCGGTTATCCTGAACTGTCCCGTGGGCTCTGTCAATGTGGGCGGTAGGAAACCGCTTTTTGACTGTACCGAACCGCATAGGCGAGGATGAGTACAGGAAAAGGTGCGTGTGATACGTCCCGTTTTCACCGATTTCATCTGCCAGGCACATATAGACGGGATTAAACTTTTGCGCGCGGTCGATGATCTCATTGTGGGACATACCGTGGTCTTGGGGGTTGTTGATGGTCAACAGCCATTTGCGTGATTGGGTATAGCTTTCGTACATAGCTCAATTCTCCTCCTTCTTGCTACTGCTACTTCGCTCGCATAGGTAATACTAACCTATGCGAGCGGGGACTTCTCCCGCGTTACGGCGGGGGATATTTTTCTTTAAGGAAAAATATTAACCCCCAGCCGCCCCGCGGGATCGTCCTCAGACGAACAGGTGGATTACTCCACAGGGAAAATGCCGCTGGCTTTCGCGGAGAACTGAAGCTTGCCCTGAGACTCATAGCCGGTGACGACCAGGTCGGTAAACTCCACATCCACAAAGCCCTCGGGCTTTTCCATGAGCCGAGGTCCGTCGATGCGCACACTCAGCTTCTCCAGGCGATGTTCTGCCAGGCACACCACATAGCGGTAACCGGTAACGGTCTCAGTCCGTATGCCGTCCTTATACTCGTAGGCAGGTATCACGTCAACCAGCAGCATTTTACGACCCAAGCTGGCAGGGTCGATCCGAAGATCACGAAGGTTAAGCATATAACCAACTCCTTAAATCAGTAGTACTGCCACTGGCCTGTAGCAGCCTAAGTAGTCACGAGCTCCTTGACTGACCATAGTATAACAGTTTAAAAGTCTCCTGGATTTCACCTAGGTGCAAGACCGTGATAAAAACAGCAAAAAATTTACCGCCGCCCCAAATCAATGGGACGGCGGCAATTCCGAGGGATATTATAGTGGAGGTTTACCGCTGTCATTTAGCATATCTTTCAAATGGGTGTGAGTGAGACCACAACCGAGAGCCTCAAACAGCTCTGGGAAAGCAATCTCCATCAACTCTAGGTAACCCTTTTTTCCGAGTTTCAATCCTAGAGCAATCTTGTACACCATACGCTCTGTTAGATCAAAGGTATCTCCTCTTCCGTTAGAATTTCTGAACATCCTTGAGACCATTGCTTCCGTCAAACCGGATTTAGCAGCAAGGGTCTTTTGTGTCCAATTTTCCTTTGCAAGATATGGTTTTACTGCTCTTACAAAGGCAGTCGTGTTACCAAGTCTTGTAGTGGGGCTTTGCTTTGGCAGTTGTTTGGCCAAAGCGGTACCCTAAGACCGTTGGTTTATTAATTTATGGCCGTGCGGCCGGAGGTGGTCTGCGTTGCTTGTTTGCGGACGGTATGGCATAGATCACTGAATAATCGTTGTACCATATTAACCACCTCCTCTCGAGAAGTACGTCTTGGTGAATAGTCTTACTACCCACCTCCGACGCGCAAAGCCCGCTAAGCTGTCAAATTATTACGATGTTATGGAACGGTAACCATAACTTAGGCGCCGATCGAGGTTTTGCTGTGGAGCTAAGGCAGTTACTTATCTCCACACTCGATATTTGTGATGCTTTCGCACCAATTAGCAAGGAGTCATTTAATAAAAATTGCATGGTAAAAAATAATAAAAAGAAGACAAAAAATTGTTGCCTCAGACTGGCTGAGAGCATAAAGAAAGGAAACTTTGTGCACGTTTAGTGCGTGCAAGAAAGATTTGTGCAAGCCCCCGGATACCTGCAAGAATATTTTACCATATTTTTCTTCAGAAAAAAGCAAATTTTCTGTAAATTCTCGTACTAATACGTCTTTTACGTACATTATTTCCGTCTAGTGCATAACGAAAACTGCCTGTATGAGCATCGAGAATCGCGCAGAGTTTAATGATGTCCCCAATTTGGTATGTAATTAGTTGTATAATGTGATTAAAATACAACAAAAACGAACAGGAGAATATTAGAATGGCAACAACTTCACAATCAACAGGTGTAAAAAGAATACATTCATACGGATATCGAGAGTTAGATAAATTAACCGGTGGCCTTCGATCTGGTGATGTTGCCTTGATTGGCGCACGCCCCGGTATGGGCAAAACGACATTTATTCTAGGTATTGCTAATCACTTAGCAAAAGATATCGACAAAACAATTGCAATCTTCTCTCTGGAAGCATCTATTGAATGGATTATTTCCCGTCTACAGATGATTAGTGGAATGGACCACTCAAAAGATAGCAATCTGCGAATATATGATAATCCGAGGATGACAGTGAAAAAGATCAATACCATTTGTGAAAATATCAAAAATCTTGGAGCAATAATCATTGATTATTTTCAGTTAATTGACGATCCTGCCTATACAAATAATGCGGATTGGTCTAGTAGTACATATAACTCTACGTCACGGGACTTAAAACTTTTGGCACAAAAATTTAATGTGCCGGTCATTTGCACATCGCAATTAAGCAGGAAAATAGAACATCGAGAAGATAAACATCCCGTTCTTGCGGATCTAAATAATTATGGTGTGCTGAAACAGAATGTAGATCAAATTCTTTTTCTTTACCGGGATGACTACTATCAAAACAATGCGGATTACAAAAATGCTATTGTTACGAACGCAAACATTATAGAAGTTCTTGTAGCAAAATCTTCTCGCACCTACGGAACGGTGTGTAAATTGTATTTTGACAAAAGCACCTGCGCAATAAAGGAACTGCAGAGAGACTTGCCATTGTATGAATTCTAAATCAACTCGTGATATTGCGATTGCCTATTTTTTAAACAACAAATCACGAGATGCCTTTCTTATATGCCGTCCCTATTGAGGAGGTAAAGGCAGCCAGAGATAAATTAGCTGGATATGAGATTAAAAGTGATATTCAATGCAAAATAGTTGCATATATTCTGTATTTCTGTTATTCTAAAGAAAAACAAATCGTGGAGGTACCTATTATGTCTAAGCTTGCTGTGAAACTGTACCAGGAAAGAGTCGGCAAACGTAAAAATGTGCCGAGCATGGATGATTATCAGCCCCTGATAGACGCTGTTTTTGGCGAGGGGAAATATGATCCTTCTCTGGGTAAGAATGCAAAATTCCAAATCGAAGTAGAGAAATCTCTGATGGAGTTGGACGAAAACGGCGCACTGGGTATTCTGCAGCGTTACTATGTGGAGGAATGCCTCCTGCAGGGCAGATCCAAGGAACAAATCGGCAAGGAGATTGCCGACAATATCGATCTGCTGCTGGCAGATCTGGAAACAGCTGCTGTTCGCTTCCTCCGTCGCCCGGAACAGGCCAAAGAGTTGGCTAAGTATATTGGGAAGTAAGGGGGGTCATTCAATGCCTCAAGATGAAAGATATCTGCAGATCAAAGAAAAACTGTTTGATAACGCTTTTTCTGCCGAAGAGTTAGGCCAGGTAAAGCAGGCTTTTCTGACCCACGAGAGTGTTTGCTTTGATTTGGATAACGTGCGCCAGTCTTCTTTGCTCCACAAGTTGTGTGACGGCTTGCAGGAGATGATGGTGCTGCCGGTTTGCTTGCACCTGCCTAGGGAAAATGAGTTGCTTACGAAATGTTTGTTAGTTATAAACACTGCGGAACAAGCAGATTTTAAGAAGGTAGCCGGTCATGCGTCTAAGGATTTGGAAATGCCGCGCTTTTTCCACACGCTACCGGATAGCGGCAAGGTATACAGCAAAGAGATCATAGCCACGGAGGACGGCTGGGATCTGAAAAACCTGCGTGCTGCCAAACTTCTGATAGATGGTCAGGATCGTTACCTGGTCCTTCGTCCCCGCAGTCTCAACCGTGAAGATTAACTACATACAAAACCGCCCCGGCGAAAGACTTCACCGGGGCGTCAGTTTAAAGAATGGGTTCCCTTATTTCAGGCTCACCCGCAGTTGTTTAACAATCGTCGCCGCAAAAACCGGAATTCATCATACCACTCCTTGGTGCTCACTGCAAACATATAGAACAACATATACTTTTACCCGCCCTGTGCAATGCACTAAGGCGGGTAGTTTTATTGCTGGTATCCGATTATGTAACACGGATGGGTCAGAAGAATATGACTACTGCACCTCTATTTTGCGCAGATCGATGTATAGTTCAGATGAAGCCTCGTCTGCAGACCAGCCAAACATATCGTTTATGTATAGATAATAGTCCTTTTCTTCTGTCAGCGAAAACATGTTTGTGTTTGCAATGGGATCATATCCGTTAATGGGACCGTCGTCGATTCCGCAAAAAGCGATACTGTCCTGGGTCAAATCCACAGCTAGGAGGCCGTCTTCGTAGGTGCACGGTTTCAGTATTTGAGGTGCATCAGAGCCACTAAAAATAGCGTGGAACATAGAAAGTAGCTTGGTGCCAATGGAGGCACTTAGCCAATTGCTGTCGCCTTCGGAATCGCCATAGTCTACTTTTTCTTCCATATACTTTTTCATAAGAGTTACATTGCCATCGCCATCAAACATAGAATTCACAGAAAAAGCAAAGCCCTTCAGTTTCTCACGTAGTATGGCCTTTGCTTTTTCAAAGCTTTCAAAGCCGAGCATTTCTAATTTTAGATTGCCTGGATGTTCACAAACATTAGGCAGAGATGTGCAAATAGATAAAACCCATACTGTATTCATTTTCTTTCCTCCTAAAAATGAAGCTTTATACTTTGCCTTCGTTCTTTAGTTTGTTGATATTATCTGAGTATTGTCATGAGTGTATTTCCTTGACCCACGATCCTGCCTGTCCAGTCATAGGTCTTGCCAGTAGTACTGTCATAATAGGCAAGTTTTTTACCCTGCCAGTCATAGAGCCACAGTCGGCTGCCGTTTTGCTCTGTATAGCCCAGCTTCTTACCGGTCCAATCTTTGATCCATTCCTGTGCCATTTACACCACTCCTATCTGTTACTGCTCATACCAAACACCGCTTTTCTGATCCTGCCGGATAGGCAGACGGGGGTCTGCTGCCAGGGTGTGGATCGTGCGATTCAGCGCCTTGCGTTCAATAAAGATCTCGTACTTTTTCAGCTCCTCCAGAATGTCTACCTGCCGCATGTGCTTGGCAGAATTGGTTTTCTCTTTCAGAATCTGCACCACGAAGACAGGCGCAAGGCTCTTTACAGAATTCATCTTCTTCGGGGATTCCATAGTGTCCAATTCCTCCTCGCTCATAAAATCCTGCTGCTCCTTCCACAGCCGGATATTGTTATCGATCCGCTCCTGGGTGTCACCAAAGGCGTTCATAACCATAGCGGCAACCAAAGAATTGGCTTCATTATTCACCACCACAGCCGGTGCTTTCAGATGCAAGAGTCGGCATACTCGTCTTGCGTGGAAGATCACAGCATAGGCACAGATCTTTCCGCCAATACGACGCTGGGCGTCTTTGTACAGATTGTTCTGGAATTGTTCACTGTATGCCTTCTCTTCCTCGGAGACAGAGACGTCCATATATTCGATCAAGGCTTCTTTTTCGAAATCCTCCAAAGCCTGTCCCTTGGCGAAATTGGATGCGATCGTCTGGATCCACCGTTGTGTACGCAGGCGGTCTTCAATGTCTTGCGCCTTTTCTCGGGACAAGCCACCTGCATCCAGACCCTTCAGGTACTTATCCCAAATTGCTTGCAGTTCCGGATCTTTGATGGATTTCACATCATCCAGATGGACGGCGATCTTTTCCAGCGCGGCAAACAACTTGTTGAAACGGATGATCATGTTGTCCTTATCCACATATGTCCAGTCCATGTGGCAGCGGTAGCTGTCCCGGATATCGTTGCCGTCCCAGCCGGGACCGTCGTAATACCAACCGGGCAGCAGCAAAATGCCGTCCTGATCGGTACGCTGAAACATCAGTTCAATAAATTCCTCCGGGGTCAGATTGGTGTCCTCAAAAGACCCGGGGGTGTAGTCAAATTCGTTCATATTGAAACTCCTTTATATGTTTTATAAAGGGATTATAGCAAATCTGGTGTACCAAATTCGGTTCAGATAGCTGTGTCAATTAAATTTCTTTCGGCAGGTTTTCTTTTCCTTTGCCCTTGATGTTCAGAAAAACGGTATCAATCAATCGGGGCATTGAGCGAAATTCCTCGCCGGCGAGCTGAGCAGAAGGGATAACTTTTTCTTCTTTCAGTTTACAACCAAGCAGGTAAGAGCGGACACAGTGCTTAACATATGCTTTTGCGTTTTCTTGTTTCCGGCTTTTATACTGTGCCAACACATCTGCAAGATTGCCTTCTATGCACTTTTTAAGATCATTTACTTTCTTTTTGGGGAACTGTTTGTATACAGTTTCATCAAAGTAGTCTGTATTTCTATCGACAGGTTCACAAATATATTTTAGCTTATTTGCGTTATAACCACCAAACAGATGGGTCGCGCCGGCCTGTGCATAACTGTCAATAATAAACACAGCGTTCCGGTAGTAAAAATGTAGGAATTTACTGCAGAAAGAAATATGGTTGGTGCAATGGACACCCTCAGGAGCATCGTCAAATTTCTCGATTGCTTTACTTAGTGATAAATTAAATTGCAATACCATTCTTATGGAATTTGTTAATAATTCTACATCATCACAGGTCTTAAAGGTAATAAAATCGTCTTTCTCTAAAATATTGGGGAGTTCAAGGGCTTTGGCAATATAGGAGAAAAATTGATCCCGCCCATCATTATCCGGTCTTACCGGATGCTTTTTTACATAAGAGCGCCGTTGGGGAGAGGCTGCATAGGAACGACCAATCAGCCACATTGTGCCGGCAAGTTGGTCCGGACTTCTCATATCGGATTCTGCTGCCATTCTATAGAGGACCTCGTTGCCGTAAAAATAACTGTTCTCATTCAGACTTTGCACCGCCGCTAAAAAGCCTTGATAATCCATATTGCTACCTCTTTCTATGTAATATCTGTATTTTACCAATTATTCCCCGTGAATTCAACTATTTTGCGGATTCTTTGAATTCACCGGTTTTTCGGTTCCACTGAAGCTGCACAGTGCCGGTTTGACCGTTGGAGGATTTAGTAATGATGCATTCCGCGGCATCACGCCTACTGTGCTCATAATAATATCCGTCCCGGTACAAAAAGACCACTTGATCTACCAGCTCGATCGGTACATTGATTTTCTCCAAGTCCTTCAATCGAGGGCGTTTATTCTTGCGGTTTTCCAAACTCCGGTGCAGATATGCGGTACAGATCACCGGTACATCCAAAATCTGTGCAAGCCGCTTCAAGCAGTGGATCAGCTTGGGCATAGGAACTTGTTCCGGCTTGAATACTTTTCCATCATCGGGGATGGAGAGAATGGGTTTGTGGATATACTCGATGTTGTCCACAATCAGTAACCGTAGATCTGAATGTATTTCCCCCCACAACTGGATTTCTGCCAGTGTTAAGTATGATGGTCGGATGTTTTTGATCTTTCCGCGCCGGGACATCAGGAAATCGCGGCAGGCGGCAGCGGCATCTTCCGGGGACATACTTCCATCCAGCAGCTTGCTTGCCTCCGTCCCCATACCAATCTGCAAAAGCCGCACCGCGACTTCGTTTTCACTTTCCTGTGGAGAAACGATTGCCACAGTTCCGGAATTGTACTTTGACACGAAGTTGGCGATACCCAGCGCAAAACAGCTACGCCCCATACAGGGGCGTGAGCCGATAAGCGTCAGTTCTCCCCGTGCAAGACCACCGGTCAGAGCATCCCATCCCTGATATCCGGTAGAAATATATCTGCGCATTGTCTGAAGATACTTCTGTACTTCCTCAATGGAGTGATTCGTCTTCTGCATCATCGGATGCTCCTTTCTCTTCTGTCATGCAATAGTACAACACCATCTGCTCTGCCAAGTAATAGCTTACAATATCCAAATCGTCTTCACAATTACCTGACAAGGCTTTATAATACCGCCTTGCCTCGTGAATGACTCCGGTGGGAGAACATCGATTATAGGGCAGTCGTTGCAGGCATTGGCCTTCATACCAATCCCGGGAGAATTTCAGCAGTGCCGCTTCTTCATCTGTAAGATCTTCAAAATGCTCCCTGACTTGGAGGCGGGCAATTTCCTCTTCTTCCAGAGGCTGATCCTCAAAAGGCGCGAGGTAAGTATCCCATACTCTTAACAGTTCCGGAGTCAGCGCTTCTGCGATTTGCTCCCGATCCTCCAAATGGTGGCTCAAATGAAAAATGCAATGCAGGTGATATAACAGGTTATCGAGCTCTCTTGCCACAAAGCAGGCATCATCAAAATCCCAGTCCATAGGATAGGTTATGGTAAAATCCTTATTTCCGCCATTGGTATAATAAGTAAGAGATAATTGACCGTCCTCGGTTGCACCAAGCAATGATCCGATATACGCTATGGGATCCAGAATATCCGGATCAGGATTGCAGGGTTTGTTTAAATGCAATCTTTCTTTGATCTTGTATTTCAGCCTGTACCACCAAAGATAAGATTTATTTGCACAGGAGTACCCCTTATACATCAGCTCGTCATATTCCCACCAGCAATGGGGACAGATTGACCAGTTGTCAAAGGTCTCGTTGCCGCATACCGGACAAATTGTAAGGGAAGCAAATTCCATATGCTCCCGAATGACTTCACCGCTCCAAACCTCATTGATTCTAATCATAAAATTACCTCTTCCACATTTCAGTGTAGCGAAATGATGACATCGCCATTGTTTTTAATCATGCTGTTTGCTGCAAGGATTGCATAATGAATCGTACGCTGCATAAGAGATTTTTCTGGCAAATACTTAATCCTTAACAACATATTTACGGTATTCTCAGGCAGCAAATCAAGTTGTATTTTATAATGCTCCCATTCCTTTCGGTATTCCTCACAATCTCCATAAAGCAAGCCCTTTCGCACCGCTTCACTAAGACCATAAGCATATCCAGCCTCCATAAACTGGCACAGATAATCCCGAAGATCTTCCCGGCACACAAACGGGCAATCGACGTCTTGCTTATTAAGTGAGCCACAAATTAGAGAGAGTACGCGTACATAGTCATCCTCTGTTTTTGGGGATACTGTTTTGAGAATGTTTGCATTTCTTTCAGCATCTACTATTGAACAATAGAGTGGGGCGCTAAGCCGAGGGTGGCACCCAAGAAACGACTGTTGCAATACCAACTGTGTTTCCTCAGTAATTTCACTGGACATATCAGCATTATAGGATATCAAGCGAATCAACTCTAAAATAGGTTGGTACTGCCCATACTCATCCAAATCCGCTGGGTGCAACACGCCATCTGGTGTTCGTAGTGCCATATAATGACGGTTAATAATCAATGTACCCTCATTTACATGGATTTGCTCAACAATTTCTTTCATATTACCTATTCTCCTATCGAACTTGCCTGCGTTACTCTCATATACCCCTATCGTCTGTATCTCTAAGATAGAAAAATTGTAGTGCAACTATTGGCACAGTAGTGATGTATTAACCAATTATATAAAGTGAAAGGTACCAAAAACGGGACAAATTAAACAGCGAGGTGGCGAGGTGAAATTTACCTTGCTGACCTTTTTGTATAAGAAAACTCCTCTGCAATAAACAGAGGAGTTTTGCGGTACTTATATTGCTACGAAGTGGATTTTGAATTTTTTTGCATGTTGTTCCGCATAACTTCCGACAGTCGCATAAATCGTGAGTTTGTCACAGCGGTCAAATGCCGTTTCAGCAATGCTTGTTACAGTATTCGGAATTCGTAATTCCTTGAGTTTTGGGCAATTTGAGAAAGCAAGTCTCTTAATGGATGTTACACCTTCAGGAACCGTCAGCCTTTCAAGATAAAAGCACGCAGCAAAAGCACCGTCATTGATGCTGGTGACACTTCCGTCTGTAGGAAGAATGCTGTTTTGGCAGCCTGCAATCAACGCTTGTGTTGCTTTTTCAATCAAGCAATTTCCTTCGCTATAATAAAAACGATTGTCAGCATCAACATTTATACTCGCAACACCAGGTAATGCTGCAAAAGCCAGTTTCCCAATTCTCTCCACACTTTTGGGAATTACGATTGACTCAAGTCTGTTAGAAAAATTCATAAACGCATGTTCGCCGATGCTGACCACACTGTCTGGAATATTTACACATTTGGTTTTTGCGGGTTGCTGATTTCTTTGGACACGGTACGGACTTCTTCTAAAAGCAAAATCGTCAATTTTCGTCACATTATCAGGAATATTAACAACTGACAAATCTCCTTTATAGAGAAGCAACACTCCGTTTTCGATAATAAAATCATTTGCCATTGTCATGTCCTCCCTTTTTTTGCTTTATTTTATCATAAGCCTATTATAGATGCAACTGTATACCAAAAATGGGACATGCTTTTTAATATGTACCTACTATGTGGCGATATTTTCCCTTAAATTTTCCCTTATTGGGATAGTAAACGATGGTTAACAGCGGTTAAAAGTGGTAGTTAAATGTTTGGAATTGGATGGTATTTAGTAGTAAACAGTAAACTTTGGTTAAAGAAAGTAAATATCCAGCCAAATTCAAATCCCTCTCACTCCGCCAATAAGAAAACCCAACCTTCCGGTTGGGTTTTCTTATTGGCTTTGGTATTTCGTGAGAGGGGTTTGAACCATATAGATGCAACAGTCCGTTGGACTGTTGCTTGCCGCCAGCTGGATGGCGGCAATTCAATTATTTTGCCGCAGGCAAAATGCAAACAAATCCCCTCACTCCGGTGAAACCCAACCTTCCGGTTGGGTTTTCTTATTGGCACAGGTATTTTGTGAGAGGAATTTGAAAGGCCGTTAAGAAAACATGCCGGTGGCATGTTTTTAGGCCGTGGGAAAATCCCATGGGCCGATAGGTCCATACGGATATGCAGAGCTTTGTAAGAAAACCACCCCAACGGGGTGGTTTTCTTGTTGGCTTTGGTATTTTGTGAGAGGGATTTGACTGATAAATATCGCAAAGCCACCCATTGGGGGTGGCTTTTTGTTAATCGTCCTTCTTTTTCAGCTTGTGCTTGGTTCCGTCGGGATCCACCAGATAGGTGTTCTCCAACTGCCCAACAAGACTTGCTTTCACGGAGTCGATATAGATCCGGCGGAGCTTGTCCCGTTCAGCGGTTTCCTCGGCGGTCAAGCCTTCGGCTTTCGCCTTGGCGGCCAGTTCGTTGATTCTTACAATTACCTGATTCATATCCATACTCAATTACCTCATACATAGCGGTGGATCACCACAGAAATTCGACCTTTTTTCGTCTGGCCGTTGACGGTGGTTAACTGGATTTTGCCCAAGCCACGGACGGAGATTTTGCTGCCTTCCTCCACGGCTTTGTCCGGCTTTTCGCAGGGCAGACCGTTGATGGCCACTTTCCCGGCGGTTACATACTGCGCCGCAGCACTTCTGCCCATCCGGAATCCGGAGGAGATGATGCTGTCAAGACGCAAGGACGCCAGTGTGTCCTTGATTTCTTTGACCTCCGGCTCCGGAACGGATACGGCCTCCAACGGTATACGCTCCAGATGGAGCTTTGTGCGGCCGGCGGACAGAAAATTCTGCTCCACATACCGGGCGACCTCAGCAGTGACAAAGAAGTCGCAGCTGCCTTTCCCAACGCAGATATCGCCTACAGTTTCCCGGGCGATTCCCACCCCCATCAGCGCTCCCAGAAAATCCCGGTGGGAGGGGGTATCCCCCTGATAGAAGGTCGCCCGCAGGCACACCAGAGGGGCATCTTCTGCATAAGGCGCCTGCTGGTCCAGATACTCCGGCAGATATACCAGCAGCTGCCGCTCGGCGCTACCATAGCCGCCGAAAGCGATAAGCCCGTCCACCTGCCCGAACAGAAACCGGGTCATCTCCAGCTCCCGCAAGGAAAGAAAGCAAGTGCTTGCGGAAATGTTTTTTTGAATTCCGGCGTTAATTTTATCCCAGATTTTGGCAAGAAGCACCCGGTCCTCCGGAGTTTTTGCGATTTTTTCGATATTGCTCCGGTTCATAGGCACATCCTTTCTCCGGTCGGTAGGAGTATTATACCATAACTTTACCGCATTGCAAGAAAGTTTTCCTTGTTTCTTGACAGTTTCTACACTATAATAGGGTCAGAAAGCAGGTGAAAGGTATGATCGTCGGCATTATCGGGGCAGGCGCATCCGGTATGGCTGCCGCCTTGGCAGCGGCGGAAAAACCCAATGTGAACGTGATTTTGATGGAGCGACAGGCTCGAGTGGGCCGTAAACTCCAGGCTACCGGTAACGGCCGGTGCAATCTTTCCAACTTGCAGGCGGCAACCCGCGGCTACCACGGCGAAGACCCGGCATTTGCCGCCCCTGCTATCCGGGCGTTTGATCCGGTGGCGACTTTGCAGTGGTTTGCGGATCTTGGCCTATATACTGTGACAGAACTCTCCGGCAAGGTTTATCCCTATTCTGATCAGGCCAATTCCGTGGTGGATATTCTGCGGCTGCATTTGGAGAAAGAGAACATCACTCTGAAGACAAACTTCGAAGTTGAAAAGATACAGAAGACAGCTGATGGCTTTTCCGTGACAAGCAAGGCGGAAACGGTCTTTTGCCAGAAACTGATCATTGCCTGCGGCGGTCTTGCAGGTAGCAAGCTGGGGGGCACGATGTCCGGCTATAAGCTGTTGGGAAAGCTGGGGCACAAGGCTACCCGTCTGCGTCCGTCTTTGGTGCAGATCAAAACCAGATGGAGCGGAATTGCCGCGCTGAAGGGCGTCCGCGCCAACTGCCACGCAGCGATTTTGAAGGATGGCAGGGTGTTTAACGAGAGTGCCGGCGAGATCCAGTTTACGGAACAGGGGATCTCCGGGCCGGTGATTTTCGAGATCTCCCGGGATGTTTGCTATGGTCCCGGGGACTGGCGATGCCGACTGGATTTCCTGCCGGATTGGACCGAGGAACAACTGCAGCAGCAACTGCGCCGCCGCCTGGAGAGCAATCTTCCTATGGATGAACTGCTTACCGGAATCCTCCATAATCGCCTGGGCAGAGTCTTGACCAAGGCGGCCGGGGTGAAGGGCAAGCAGTGGGCTAGGGAACTGAGCAATCGGGAAGAAGCTGAGCTGGTTAGGGCGGTAAAGGCCTTTGAACTGGAGCTGACAGAACCTTTAGGCATGGACAGTGCTCAGGTTACCGCCGGCGGAGTACTGACCGCTGACTTTGATCCGAACACCATGGAAAGCCGCTTGGTTACGGGCTTGTACGCCTGCGGCGAGGTGCTGGATATTGACGGGGATTGCGGCGGCTACAATTTACAATGGGCATGGAGCTCCGGCCGATGCGCAGGCCTCCACGCAGGAAAGGAAACCCAATGATTCGAATTCGAGAAATTGCCCTGCCGCCGGAACACTCTGTGGCCCAGCTGTCCTTTGAGGCAGCCCAGGCCTTGCGGGTCTCCACCTCCAGGATCCGCCGCTTTTCCATTGTAAAGCGGTCTGTGGATGCCCGAAAGAAGCCGGATGTGAAGATCGTCTACACGGTGGATGTGGCGGTGGATGGTAATGAGAATAAGATTTTGAAACAGAGCGGCTGCAAGCGGGCAAGCCTTGCTGTCGGCAAGTACTATAAAGTGCCCCAATGCCGGAAAGAACCGAAAAACCGCCCGGTGGTGGTAGGGTTTGGCCCTGCGGGCATGTTTGCGGCATTGGTGCTTGCTATGGCCGGCCTGCGACCTCTGGTGCTGGAGCGGGGTGACGATGCAAAGACCCGCCATGAGAAGGTGCAGGCGTTCTGGAAAACCGGCAAGCTGGATCCTAAAAGCAATGTGCAATTTGGAGAAGGCGGCGCGGGAACATTCTCTGACGGCAAGCTGAACACCGGTGTCAATAACCCCAGGATCGGCTGGATTTTGGAGCAGTTTGTGAAAGCAGGCGCCCGGGAGGATATCCTGTTTGATGCCAAGCCCCATGTGGGCACGGACGTGCTGCTGACGGTGGTGCAGAATCTGCGGCAGCGGATCATCTCTCTGGGCGGTCAGGTGCGGTTTAACGCCCAGGTTACCGGAATCTGTTCTGAAAACGGCGCAATTACCGGCCTGCAGATCAATGAAGAAGAAGTGATTGCCTGCGATAAGGTGATCTTTGCCATCGGGCACAGCGCCCGGGATACCTTCCGGTATCTGCAGCAGGCAGGTATCCCCATGGAGGCCAAGCCTTTTGCTATGGGCGTGCGGATCGAGCATCCTCAGCCTTTGATCGACGCATCCCAGTATGGCATTTATAATCCGGTTCTGCCCCCGGCAGATTATAAGCTGGTGAAGCACTTGGATAAGGAAACGGTCTATACCTTTTGTATGTGCCCCGGCGGGTATGTGGTGGCAGCGGCTTCCGAGGAGGGGAGAGTGGTCACCAACGGCATGAGCTATGCCGACCGGGAAGGGGAGAACGCCAATGCGGCGCTGCTGGTGACCCTGAATCCTAAGGATTTTCCCAGGGAAGACCCGCTGGCTGGTATGTATTGGCAGCAGGAAATTGAAGAAGCCGCTTTTTTGGCAGGCGGCAGTAACTACCACGCCCCGGCCCAGCTGGTGGGAGATTTTTTGGCCGGCCGGCCTTCTACAGGTGCAGGCTCTGTGAAACCCACCTATCGCCCCGGTGTGACTTGGTGTGATCTGCATAGAGTGCTGCCGGAGAAGATCACAGGGGCGCTGAAAGAAGCGCTGCCCCAGTTGGAGGGGAATCTAAAGGGCTTTGCCCACCCAGACAGTGTGCTCACCGCTCCCGAGACCCGCAGCTCTTCTCCGGTGCGGATCATCCGGGGTGAGGATAAGCAATCTGTGGGTCTTTCCGGCCTGTTCCCGGCAGGAGAGGGCGCAGGCTATGCCGGTGGCATTATGTCTGCTGCCATCGACGGCATCCTGTGCGCCGAAGCTTTAATGGAGAGCTTATAAACAGAAAAGCAGGTGCAAAACACCTGCTTTTTATTTTGTTTTATGAAAAGCGATCCGGGGATCGCCGTTGGCAAGATGAATGATGCCGCAGCGGCAGAAGCCGTTCTTTTCCAAGCTCCGCTGCATGGGAATGTTATCCTGGTGGGTATCGATCCGCAGATTGCGGCAGTGCTCCAACGCAAAATCAAAGCACCGGGAGGCGATGCCTTTTCGGTGGGCAGCCACTGCGATCCGGTGGATCACCACATAAGGCTCATCGTTACACCAACTGCCATCGAAAATCTCACGGTAGGTGGGATCCGGCCCTTGGAAAAAGGCAAACACGCCTACGATCTGCCCGTCCTCCTCGCACACATGACAGTTGCCGCCGGCCATATCTTTCTCTACTGTTGCCCGGTCCGGATACCCGTTTGCCCACTGGTTGGGATTTCCATTTTCCCGCATATAGGCTCTTGCCTGCTGATAGATGGCTTCAATGGCAGCTATGTCGGCAGGGTTTGCTTTTCGGATATGCAAAAGACCACCTTCTTTCTGAGGTATTGTATCATGAATTTTCCTTGGTCACAATAGTGGATTTTTTGCGTAAGTATGCTATAATGAACTTATAAAAAGAAAGGATGAGTACATATGGAACACGGAATGAAAGCAGCGGAGCTGTTCTTAAATGGCTATAACTGCGCCCAGGCGGTGGCAGTGGCCTTTTGCGATGTGACCGGTTTGGATGCGGATTTTACTGCCAAAACGATCTCTGCCTTTGGCGGCGGAATGGGTCGGCTGCGGGAGGTCTGCGGCGCTGTCAGCGGTATGTTCTTTGTGCTGAGCCAGCTTTATGGGTATGCAACACCCGGTGACGATACGGTAAAAATGGAACTGTATCGGCAGGTGCAGGCGCTTGCCGGCCAGTTCCGGGAGGCAAACGGCAGCATCGTCTGCCGGGAGATCCTGGGCAATCCCCCCACAGACCCGGCACCCTGTCCCCGAACTGCCGAGTACTATGCCAAGCGGCCCTGTGCCCGGATGGTCAAGACCGCAGCAGATCTGATGGATGCCTTTATTGCCGAGCATCCTCTGGAGAGCGCCAATGACTGATCTGATCTACTGTCAGCGTCAGATCCCCAAGGAACAATGGCGCTACGGATTTCGTGCCAGCGCAGCCACCGGTTGCGGTTGGATCGCCACATACAACGCCCTGCTTTTGATGGGCTATACCCCAAAGCCGGAGGAGCTGATTCGCTTTTACGAACGGCAGCTGCCTCTGATCCATGGGAATTTCGGTACATCCATTTTAGGCCCTGCCATGTATTTTAAGTCCCGGGGCTTTGCAGTGGACTATATCTCCCGGCGGGAAAAATTTGATGCGCTGGCGAAGAAAAGTGATGTGTGTATACTGTACTACCGTTGGTGCAGCGGATACAAATTCGGCGCCCACTTTGTAGCCTTGCACCACACAGAAAATGGCTTTGTGGGCTACAATACCTACAAGGATTCCAAAGGCTCGGATGCCTACGGACCAAGCCTTGGAGCATTTCTAAAGAAAAAGAAATACTTCGGTGCAGTTTTGATTGGCATCCAAAATAAATAAGTAACCGGCACAGATTTTCTGTGCCGGTTTTTTATTTCAAAAGAAATAGCAGAGCAATCACCTGTATGCCCATAATCAGGGGCAGACCAATCACAAACTGCAGGTGTTTTGTCTTGTGCCGGGCAGTGTACATACCGCACAGGCAGCCCAAGCTGCCCCCCAGCAGGGCGACGGTAAAGAATGTCTTTTCCGGGATCCGCCACAGGTTTTGTTTGGCTTTTTGTTTGTCAATACACATAAGTGCAAACCCAAGCGCATTGATTAGTAGCAGGTAAATCGGCATACCGAATATCCTTTCGGGAGGGAATTGTTTTGAAAAAGTGTTGGATTCTGATTCTTGTACTGGTGATGTTGGCCGGCTGCGGACAACCGGCAGAGCCGGAGACAGTCAGCGATGTATATGCGCCGCAAGAATTGCCTGCTGCCCGGCAGATCGTGGTACAGCTGCCGCCGGAGGTGTATACGCCTACCTTCCAAACGGAAGGGGAGAGCCTGTACTTGTGCGACCGGTACAGTGTGAGCGTGGGAACCTTTGAAGCCGGGGATCTGCAGAGGACAGTGTACAATGCCGCAGGATTTCTGCCGGAAAAGCTACAAATGCAGCAGACCGTACAGGAGGGAGTAAAGCGTTACAGTTTCACCTGGAGCGCTGCCTCAGAGGAGGGGACTCAGGTAGGCCGCGGCTGTGTTTTGGATGATGGCAGCCACCACTATGTCCTCACCGCAATGACAGCGGAGGCAGACGCGGGGGCGCTGCAGAGCACATGGCATGAACTATTCTCCTCGTTCCGTCTGGCAGATCCGGAGATGGATCTTAATACTGGCTCATAGCTTCCAGGCACAGCTGCCTGCAGGCATCCGCAACGGATTGGGGATGGAGGATCTTGGCCTTGCTGCCGAAGCCGATGACCCAGCTTAAAAACATAGGCGATACCGCCACCGGCACGGTAAAGTTAAAATGCTCCTCCCCGTCCGGGATCAGCATGGTGTCCTTGCCGAACCGGTCAATGACCACATTGAGCAGGCTCTTGTGAAACCGCATTTTTACCGACACCGCATCGCCGGAATACATCTGAAACAGACGGTTTGCGTGATCGGTCAGGGCTTTGCCCGTCAGCTCCGGACAGGGAGTGCGGGGGTCGTCTGTCAGCTGAATGTCGCTCATCCTGTCCACCCGGTAGGAGGTGATGCCGTAGCGCTCCGACAGAGCCAGCAGGTAGCAGTTTTCATTGTCCTGGCACAGACCGTAGGGGCTGGCGATGTATGGCTTTTCCCGGTACTTTCGCTTACCGCCGAAATCCCAGTCAAAGTACCGGAAGGAGATCTGCCGGTTCTGGGCGATGGCCTCCTGAATGGCGTCTACTGAATAGTAGATGGTCTCATTCATGCTCTTGACCCGTCCGGAGACCAGCACATTCCGCGTCATCAGCTTTGCATCCTGCTCGTTGCACTCTCTGCACAGCTTTTCAATCAGCTCCCGGGATTTCTTTTCAGTCAGATATCGGCTGGATTGGACAGCATCGATCAGCAGCTTCAGCTCCGGCAGCTCAAAGTTCCGGGAGGCAATGTAGTAGCCGCCGTTTTTACCGGGAATGGATACGATGTCCACGCCGTACTCCTGCAGGGCGGCGATATCAGAGTACACGGTCTTCCGGTCGCAGGAGATGTTGTGCTGCCGGTCAAGCATAGTGATCAGATCAGAGGCTCTCACCAGATGATCCTGGTGGGAGTTTTTTTCCAAATAATCCAAAATATAAAAGATCTTCAGTTTCTGGTTATCGGATTTGGGCATGGCAGCCACCTCCGTTTTCTTTTCAGTATATCATAAAACTGACTGACAGGAAATAGGAAATTGATTTTTTCTTCACTTTGTGGTATGGTATGGAACAAAGGAAGTGATACCATGCTGACCGTCGGATGCCACTTGTCTGCCTCAAGCGGAAACTGCGCCATGATCAAAACCGCAAAGGATCTGAATGCCAACACCTTTGCCTTCTTTACCCGCAATCCCAGGGGCAGCAAAGCCAAGCCGCTGGATGAAACCGATTGCCGGGAGGCTGTACATCAGCTGAAGGAGGAAGGCTTTGGCAGATTGGTTGCTCACGGAGCGTATACCATGAATCTGTGTACCGCTAAGGAACAGGACAGGGCCTTTGCCAAGGAAGTTCTTTGCGATGATCTGCGCCGGATGGCATATCTTCCGGACAACTACTACAATTTCCACCCTGGCAGCCATGTGGGGCAGGGGACAGAGGCCGGGATCGGCTATATCGTGGATGCGCTGAAGCAGGCCATGGCACCGGACTACCCGGTTACGGTGCTGCTGGAGACCATGGCCGGCAAGGGCAGTGAGGTAGGCGGCCGGTTTGAAGAACTGGAAGCCATCATCGACGGCGTGGGCAGAGAAAATGTCGGTGTCTGCCTGGATACCTGCCATGTGTATGATGCAGGCTACGATATCGTCAATGATCTGGATGGCGTGCTTAAGGAATTTGATCGGGTGATCGGCCTTGATAAGCTAATGGCACTCCACCTGAACGACTCCAAAAACCCCTTTGCCAGTCACAAGGACC
Organism: Faecousia sp.; assembly: GCA_045595945.1. GTDB lineage: Bacteria > Bacillota > Clostridia > Oscillospirales > Oscillospiraceae > Faecousia. Next base: position 8,366 of record JAZOBL010000045.1, on the reverse strand, counting down.
GGCATGAATGTATTGGACAGGGCTCCCTGGGACTGGAGACCTTCCGCAGCATTGTCAATCACCCCGCTCTGGCAGGAAAACCCATGATTTTGGAAACACCCAATGAACTACCCGGCTACGCGGCGGAAATTGCCCTGCTGCGTCAGCTGCAAGAATAAAGAAAACCATAAGGAGGTGACAATATGGCACAGTGGATACTACAGTTACAGAGCCTACGGGATACCTATGTAAATGTGCTCACAGGTGTTCTGCGGTATGCTGCGCCCATATTGGCGTTCCTTCTGCTGTTTCGCTGCCTCAAGCCGCTGCTCACTTTCCGGCGGGAGCCGGAGATCTGGGCATGGCTGTGCCTGGAGGACGGCAAAAAGCTGCCCATAACCCATTGGGAGAGTGTCATTGGCCGCAGTAGGCGCAGCGATATTGTGATCGATGCGCCCACCGTGTCCAAAAGCCACGGCGTCTTGACCCGGTATGACGACGGCAGCTGGACGATCTCCGACTCCGATTCCTCGGATGGAATCCTGGTCAACGGAAAGAAAACCAAGATCCATGCGTTGTCGCCCAATGATGTGATCACCATCGGCGGCGTGGATCTGACCTTGCAGCCCATCTCCGCCAAACAAGAGCAAAAGCTTGCCCAGCTGCGGACGAAGGCGTCCTCCTTCCTTAACAGCCTGTGTAATGTGCTGCTGCTGACACTGCTGCAGTTAATGTGTGCCTTTGTGTTTCTGATGAATCCAAAGCAGACCGATACCCTGTCTGTCCTTTGGGGATTTGGCGGTATTATGATCATGCAGTGGGTGCTGCTGCTGTTTTATGTGTGTATTCATCGCACCTCCTTTGAGGTGGAGTCCATTGCATTTTTGTTATGCACTATGGGCATGGCGGTCATTGCCACCGTAGCGCCGGAGGAATCCATCAAGCAGCTGATCGCCATGGGCATCGGCCTTGTGGTCTTTCTGGTGATTGGCTGGTCCTTGCGGGATCTGGAGCGGGTAAAGAAGATCCGGTATCTGGCAGGCATTGCCGGCGTGGGTTTTTTGCTGATCACCCTGGTGTTTGGCCAGGAGTATTACGGTGCTAAGAACTGGCTGGTGATCGGCTCATTCTCTCTGCAGCCTTCAGAACTGAGTAAGGTATGCTTTGTGTTCATGGGCGCATCCACCATGGACAGGCTGATGAAAAAGAGAAACCTGATCCTGTTTATTGCCTATTCTGTGCTCATCTGCGGCTGCCTTGCCTTAATGAATGACTTCGGCACGGCGCTGATCTTCTTCTGCGCATTTTTGGTGATCGCGTATCTTCGCTCCGGCAGTGTGGGTACGGTGGGGCTTGCGGTGACCGCATTGGTGTTCGCCGGTGTTGTGGCACTGAAAATCGCACCCCACGCCCTGCAGCGGTTTGCCTCCTGGCGGCATATCTGGGAAGACCCTCTGGGTGCAGGCTATCAGCAGACCCAGGCGCTGATGTGCATGGCTTCCGGCGGCTTTTTGGGTGTAGGCCCCGGGCGGGGCTTTATGAAGCACATCTTTGCGGCAGACTCGGATATGGTCGTTGCCACTGTCAGTGAGGAGTGGGGTCTGATCATGACCACCCTCCTTGTGCTGACGATGGTAGGGTTTCTCCTGTTTACACTCCGCTCTGCGGCAGTGGGTCGCAGTAGCTTCTATACCATCGGCGGATGTACCGCAGCGGCGATCATGATGGTGCAGACCATCCTCAATGCCCTGGGTACTGTGGATGTACTGCCTCTGACCGGCGTGACATTCCCATTTTTGTCCAATGGCGGCTCCAGTATGATCTGCTCTTGGGGATTGCTTGCCTTTATCAAGGCTGCCGATACCCGCCAGAATGCCAGCTTTGCAGTACGGCTGCATAAGAACGGAGGTGGCGAGCGTGAATAGAATCGCATCCCGCGCCACAGCGCTGATCCTGTTTGTGGTGATCCTTCTGGGTGGCTTTGGCTTCTTTTTGGTGGAATATCTCACCAAGGCAGATGATTGGGTGGTCACCTCCGGGTCTCCCCATGTGTACACCGGCGGCAACATCGGCTGCGGCGTTGCGGTGGACCGGGAGGGTATTCTGCTGGTGGACCTGAACAATGGCAGAAAATACTCGGATTCCTCGGCTCTGCGGCAGGCAACCGTCCATTGGCTGGGCGACCGGTACGGCAGCATTCATGCCCCGGCGCTGCCACACTATGCATCGGAGCTGGCGGGCTTTGATATGCTCAACGGTGTGTACAACTATGCAGACTCAGCCGGTGTGGCGGAGCTGACCCTGTCGGCAAAGGTGCAGACGGCGGCGCTGGAGGCTATGGGGGAGTATAAGGGTACGGTTGCGGTGTTCAATTATGAGACCGGTGAGCTGCTGTGCGCGGTGACCACCCCCACATACGATCCGGATGCCGTTCCGGATATTGAAGAGGACACCACCGGACAGTACGAGGGACTTTATGTAAACCGATTCACCATGTCCAACTATATTCCCGGCTCCATATTCAAGATCGTCACCCTGGCTGCGGCTCTGGAGGAGATTCCGGACATTGAGGAGCAGACCTTTGCCTGCACCGGCAGCTACGAGATCGGCGCAGAGGAGATCACCTGTGAGGATCCCCACTGGGAGCAGGATCTGAAATCCGCCTTTTGTAATTCCTGCAACTGCGCCTTTGCCCAGATCGCCCTACAGCTGGGCGCTAAGACTTTGGAGCGCTATGTGGAGCAGTTTGGCGTAGTGAAAGCGGTGTCCTTTGACGGCATCACCACCGCTGAGGGCAACTTCCAGGCAGTGGGCGCCGGGGAATTGAATGTGGCCTGGAGCAGCATCGGTCAGTATTTAGACCAGATCAATCCCTGTGCATTCATGACCTTTCTGGGCGCTATTGCCAACGATGGCAAAGTGACGATGCCGTACCTTGTGGAGCAGATCACCTTGGGTGGCGGTCAGACCTACGAGGCAAGGATCAAAGGAAAAGACCGGATCATGTCGGCGGAAACCGCCCGGACGATTCAAGAATATTTGCAGAACAATGTGCTGACCAAATACGGTGCGGACAATTTCCCCGAACTTACCGTAGGTGCCAAGACCGGCACCGGTGAGGTGGGCGGAGAGAAAAAACCCAACGCCATGCTGGCAGGTTTTGTGGAAGACAGCAAGTATCCGCTGGCCTTCATCGTCTGCGTGGAGGACGCAGGCTATGGTAAAACGGTCTGCATTCCCATTGCCTCCAAGGTTCTGGAGGTATGCCGGCAGGCACTTTCCTGATGCTCTTGAGACCTTAGCATATTTCCAAACACCCCTTGCATACAATCTTGCAGGGGGTGTTTTTATGTGCCGACAGAACCAGCTTTGGGGGTGTGCGCTGCTGACCTTTGGCTTGGGTGTGCTGATTGGGACTTGGCTGCACAGTGGCTTTATTTGTCATATTCTGGGTTTTGCCCTGATTTTTCTGGGATTGGGATTTGTCAGAAGAAAATAACATGCATAACCTTGTCCACAGCCGAATAGGATGTTGTATAAAGTCCTGTAAGGAGTGATGAGATTGCAGTTTGAAACCAAACAGGTCCCGTGCCTGCAACCGCTGAAGTATCAGCTGCAGAGCGCCGAGGAGACTGCGGAAATTCGTTTACCCGACGGAATGCCGGAGATCGGAACCGTGCTGAGCGCATGGGGGCAGCCGATCCTGCGCAGTAAGGAGTGGAACGCAGGCAGCATAGGGCTTTCCTGCGGGGTGATGGCTTGGGTGCTGTATCTGCCGGAGGATGGGGAGGGGGTTTACAGTGTTCAAACCTGGATCCCGGTGCAGCTGCGCTGGGATATCCCCCCGGCTGACCGGGATGGGGTAATGCTCACCGGCTGTACCATCCGGCAGCTGGATGCCAGAAGCACTTCTTCCAGAAAGCTGATGGTGCGCACGGTGGTGGATGGGGTGGCGGAGGCATGGTTGCCCGGACAGACCCAGATTCCCGTCATTGGGGAGCATCCTCAGGATGTGCAGGTGCTGACCGAAACCTACCCGGTGCTGCTGCCAAAGGAAGCCGGGGAAAAGGCATTCAGTCTGGAGGAAACCATCACCCTGCCCGGCTCAGTTCCCAAGCCGGAAAAGCTGATGTATTACCGTCTGCAACCGGAGCTGATCGATAAGAAGGTTATGGCGGGAAAGGCGGTATTCCGGGGCACCGGGATTCTGCACCTGGTATACCGGACGGAAGAGGGTGGAATCTGCAGCTGGGATACGGAAATACCCTTTTCTCAGTACATGGATCTGGAGGGGACGTTTGAAACCGATGCTCATATTCGGGTGTGCCCCTGCGTGACAAGCCTGGAAGTGGACCTGGAACCCGATGGAAGCCTGCAGATAAAAGCGGGACTTCTGGCACAGTTTATGCTCTGGGATCAGGAGATGATAGCCGTTTCCAAGGATGCCTACAGCCCGGACAGAAAGGTTACACCGGTCTTTGAGGATGTGTATTTGCCCGCCGTTTTGGACAGCAGCACCCAGACCTTGCGGGCAGAGCAGAGTTTGCCGGAGGAGATCGCACAGGTGGCGGATGTGGCGTTTTATCCGGCCTGTGGTCGCTTCGAGCATGCAGAGGATACCGCCCAGCTGCATCTGACTGGATTCTTCCGCCTGCTTTGCTATGACCAGGAGCACCGCCTATGCAGCAGGACACTGCCTTGGGAGGGCAATTGGAGTTTGGCGGCAGATCCCAGTACCTGGGTGACCCCCTGGAGCAGCCCCTCGGGAAGACCTCAGGCCGTGACCGCCATGGGAGGGATCGACCTGCGGGCAGAGGTGTCTGTGGATGCAACGGTATATACCGGTCAGGACATGACCGTTATGGCGGGAATGGACCTGGAGGAAGCCACCGAAAAGGACCCCAACAGACCTAGCCTGATCCTCTGCCGAAAAGGGGATCGAAGCCTTTGGGAAGTGGCAAAGGAAACAGGCTCTACAGTCACAGAGATTGAATCTGTCAACGGTCTTGAGGGAGAACCGGACGCCGGGAAGCTCCTGCTGATTCCGATCCGATAATAGAAAACGCCGCTGTGTGGGAGAAACACAGCGGCGGCGGCGGGTGTCGCATTCGGGGAGAATGTCCGCCATGTATCAACAATAGCGCAGAACTTCAAGGGATTCAAGGGAATCCTGTCGAGGCTCTGCGCTGTTTTTCTGCTTGTCAGAATGGTTTAGCGGTGGTATAATATTTGGAGAATTTTTAATAGAAGGTGTTACAAATGACGAAAATTGATATTTTTTCCGGTTTTTTAGGTGCCGGCAAAACCACCCTGATCAAAAAGTTGATTTCCGAAAGCTATGCAAGCCAAAAGCTGGTGCTGATCGAAAACGAATTCGGTGAGATCGGCATTGACGGCGGCTTCCTGCAGGACGCGGGTATCAACATCACCGAGATGAACTCCGGTTGTATCTGCTGCAGCCTGGTGGGCGATTTCGGCAAGGCGCTGACACAGGTGATCGCCGACTACGATCCGGATCGGATCATCATTGAACCCTCCGGCGTAGGCAAACTGTCCGATGTAATCGCGGCTGTGGAAAAGGTGACCAATGCACAGGTACAACTGGGCTGCACAGTAGCGGTTGTGGATGCCAACAAGGTAAAGGTCTATATGAAGAATTTTGGCGAGTTCTATAATAACCAGATCGAGACTGCTGCCACCATCATCCTCTCCCGGACCGACTCTGTTGCCCAGCAAAAGCTGGATGCTGCCGTTGCTATGCTGCGGGAGCACAATGACCATGCGACCATTGTGACCACTCCCTGGGATCAGCTTACCGGTGATCAGATTCTGGAAGCTATGGAGGGCAAAGCCGGCGTAGCCGCTGAACTGGCGGAAATGGAACAGGAGCACCATGACCATCTCCATGAAGAGGGTCATTGCTGCTGCGGTCATCACCATGGGGAGCATCACCAGGAGGAAGAGCACCACTGCTGTGGTCACCATCATGAGGAGCACCATCACCATGAGGAGGAACACCACTGCTGTGGTCATCATCATGGGGAGCACCATCACCATGAGGAGGAACACCACTGCTGCGGCCACCACCATGGAGAACATCACCATGACCATGGTGACCACTGCGGCTGCGGTCATGATCACCACCACCATCACCATGCCGATGAGGTGTTTACCTCTTGGGGAAGGGAAACCCACAAGAAATTCACCATGACCGGTATCAAGACCTGCCTGGAAGCCATGGATTCTGGCGCCTACGGTATGGTTCTGCGGGCCAAGGGTATTCTGGCAGCCGAGGACGGCAGCTGGATCCACTTTGATTTTGTTCCCGGGGAGCTGAATGTCCGCACAGGCGCCCCTGCGGTGACCGGTAAGCTGTGTGTCATCGGCTCTGCATTGGATGAAGCTGCCGTTGCAGCCCTATTTGGAGTGTAATATGGTACAGATTCCTGTTTATGTATTTACCGGTTTTCTGGACTCCGGTAAGACCAAGTTTATCCAGGAGACCCTGGAGGATCCCCGTTTCAATGCCGGCGAGCGAACCCTTCTGCTGGTATGTGAGGAAGGGGAGGAGGAGTACGACCTGTCCACCTACCCCCACAAAAATGTATGTGTGGAGGTTGTAGACCAGCAGACCGTCACCACCAAGCAGCTGAGGGAACTTGCTAAAAAGCACAAGGCTCAGCGGGTGGTCGCAGAGCTGAACGGTATGCATCTTGTGGGCGATATCTACAGCCGTTTTCCGGAAGAATGGGCGGTAGCCCAGGAAGTGATGTTTGCCGATTCTACTACATTTATGGCCTACAACGCCAATATGCGCAATTTGGTGATGGACAAGCTGGTGGGCGGTCAGATGGTGGTATTCAACCGGCTGACCCCGGGGCAGGACACCATGCCGTTCCACAAGATCGTCCGGGCAGCCAACCGCCGGATCGACATTCTCTATGACTATACCGACGGCAGCACCGCATTTGATGACATCGAAGACCCGCTGCCCTTTGATATCAACGCCCCGGTGATCACGGTCAATGATGAAGATTACGCCCTGTGGTATCGGGATGTGACGGAAGAGCCGCAGAAATATGACGGCAAAACCGTGTCCTTTAAGGGTCAGGTTGCCATGCTCCGCCGGGAGAAGGGCAATATGTTTGCCCCCGGCCGATTTGTGATGACCTGCTGCGAGGAGGATATTCAGTTCTGCGGCGTACCCTGCCGGTATGAAAAAGCGCAGGAGCTGACGCCCCGTTCCTGGGTAGCGGTGACCGCTACCATCCGGGCAGAAAAGCATGTCCTGTATCAGGGTGAGGTTGGGCCTGTGCTCACCGCCCTGCAGATTGTACCTGCCGAACCTGCTGACCCGGATGTAGCCACATTCTAAACCGATCCCCCTCCGTCTGGAGGGGGATTTCTTTGAACAAAATTTCGAAAATGTGAATTTTATGGGTGCATTTTCCGTCAGTGTGTGATATACTGAGAAAAAACACAGAAAGGAGCATCCCATGTATCAGCCTTTAGCGGATCTTCTGCGGCCAACCACCCTGGATGAGGTGTACGGTCAGGAACATATCCTGGGCAAGGGCGCGGTGCTGCGCCGTCTGATCGATTCCGGAAAGATCCCCAATATGATTTTCTATGGCCCCAGCGGTACCGGTAAGACCACCGTTGCCAATATTATTGCCAAGCAGACCAACCGGATGCTCTATCAGCTCAACGCCACCACCGCGTCCACGGCGGATATCAAGAACATCGTGGCGCAGCTGGATACCTTCATGGCGCCCAACGGGGTGCTGCTGTATCTGGATGAGATCCAGTCCTTCAACAAAAAGCAGCAGCAATCTCTGCTGGAGTACATTGAAAACGGTAAGATCACCCTGATCGCCTCCACCACGGAGAACCCCTATTTCTACGTCTACAACGCCATTCTCTCCCGGTCCACGGTCTTTGAGTTCAAGGCCATCGACGCGCCTGCCGCTGCCAAAGCCATCCGCCGGGGCATCGCCTATATGACGGAAAAAACCGGTCTGATGGCTTTGGGGGAGCCGGGCGCCATCGAGCAGATGGGTTCCTCCTGCGGCGGGGATATCCGCAAGGCCATGAACGCTGTGGAGCTGCTGTTCTCCACGGGACAGGTGGAAGGAAACACCATCCATCTGACTCTGGCCGACGCCAAACTGGTATCTCAGCGGTCCGCCATGCGCTATGACCGGGAAGGTGACCAGCACTTCGATGTGATCTCCGCTCTGATGAAGTCCCTCCGGGGCTCTGATCCCGATGCGGCGCTCCATTATCTGGCCCGGCTGCTGGAGGCCGGGGACCTCCAGGGCGCCTGCCGGAGAATCCTGGCCTCCGCCAGCGAGGACATCGGCATGGCCTATCCCCAGGCCATATCC
>JAZOBL010000044.1:0-8242 GCA_045595945.1 Faecousia sp. | reverse complement strand
AGCGGTTTGGCTTGGACGATGTCCAGGCCCAGGCCATCCTGGATATGCGGCTGAAGGCCCTCCAGGGTCTGGACAGAGAAAAGCTGCAGAACGAGTTCAACGAGCTGCAGGAGAAGATTGCTTATTATCTGGATCTTCTGGGTGACCCGGCAAAGCTGCAGGCTGTTCTCCGGGAGGAACTGCTGGCCATCGCAGAGAAGTTTGGCGGCGAGCGCAAGACCGAGATCCAGGACATCGAGGACGAGATCGACATTGAAGATCTTATTGAGGAGGAGACCTGCGCCTTCACCATCTCCCGCCAGGGCTACATCAAGCGGATGCCTGTGGACACCTATCGAACCCAGAGTCGGGGCGGCCGGGGCGTCAATGCCCAGAACCTGAAGGAAGAGGACTATGTGAAGAGCCTGTATGTGGCGTCCACCCACGATCACCTGCTGTTCTTCACTAACATGGGCCGTGTCCACCACCGGAAGGGCTACCAGATCCCCGAGGCGGGCAGAACCGCCCGTGGAACAGCCATGGTAAACATCCTGCCGCTGGAACCCGGCGAATATGTTACCGCTATGGTGATCACCCGGGAATTCCATGAGCATGAGTACCTGATGATGTGCACCAAGTTCGGCACCGTCAAGCGGATCCCCTTCATCGCTCTGAACACCCGCCGGAAGACCGGCATCCGGGCGATTACCCTGGAGGAGGGCGATCAGCTGATCAACGTGATCCGGACAAACGGCGACGATAATATCATTCTGGCCACCCACAACGGTATGGCCATCTGCTTCAACGAGAACGATGTGCGACCCATGGGCCGTGATGCGGTGGGTGTCCGGGGTATCCTGCTCACCGGAGACGATTATGTGATCGGCGCCGAGAAGGTGGAGGAGGGCAAGACCCTTCTGACCGTCACGGAGAACGGCTTTGGCAAGCGCACCGAGCTGGCAGAGTACCTGCGTACCGGCCCCAATGGGGAGAAACTCCCCCAGAGCCGTGGCGGTAAGGGCCTGAAGAACTACAACATCACCCCCAAGACCGGCGCCGTTGCCGGCTGCCGTGTGGTGGGCGAGACCGATGATGTGATGCTGATCGAAAACGGCGGCGTCATCATCCGGGTCAAGGCCTCCGGCATCAACATCTACAAGCGGGATGTGCAGGGCGTCATCATCATGCGTATCGAAGAGGGCAACCGACTGGTGTCCATCGAGCGCGTGGATGGGGAAGAATCCGAGGACGCGGCAGAATGAAGACCGTGACCTTGTACACCGACGGGGCTTGTTCCGGCAACCCCGGCCCCGGTGGTTGGGGCGCGATCCTGGAGTTTAACGGGGTGCAGAAGGAGTTGTCCGGAGGGGAAAGCTCCACCACCAACAACCGGATGGAGCTGACCGCGGTGATCGAAGGGCTGTCCGCTTTGAAAGAACCCTGCATCGTGGAGCTGTACTCCGACAGTAAGTATGTGATCGACGGCCTTCAAAAAGGCTGGGCAGAGGGCTGGCGGAAGAAAGGCTGGATCAAGTCCGACAAAAAGCCCGCCCTGAATCCGGATCTGTGGGAGCAGCTGTTGGAGCTGACTGCCCGGCATCAAATGCGCTACCACTGGGTCAAGGGTCATGCAGACAACCCCATGAACAACCGCTGCGATGAGCTGGCGGTTGGGGAAAGCAAGGCGCATAGTTAGTGAACAGAGTATAGTGTACAGTGTACAGTGAATGTGTCGCCTGCGGCGACGATTATAAATCATTCGCGCAGCGAATCCCATAACTATGCACGTTGCACTGTGCACTTATGACCCAAGGGGGCATATGTATGTATCTATCTATCGGCAATGATATGGCGGTGCGGGAGCGGTCTATTGTGGGCATCTTCGACATGGACAACACCTCCACCTCCAAGCGCACCCGGGCGTTTCTGGCTGCTGCAGAAAAAAACGGACAGGTCGTTCCCTGCGACGATCTGCCGAAGGCCTTTGTGGTCACCGCGGAATACGGGCTGCACAAAGTGCATTTGACATCGCTCAGCTCCCATACCCTGGAAAAGCGGCTGAAATAAAAAATTCCCTGCAAAGCGTAAGCTTTGCAGGGAATCTTTTTTTGTTATGAAAGATTACTGAGCGTCATCCTGGAAGGTAACCAGGTTCTCCCAGCCAGCAGCTTCAATGCCAGCCTTGGTAGCGGAGAACATCTCGTCAGCGCCCATAACGCACAGAACCATGTTGCCCTTCTGTGCGATCACAGCATCGGTAGGTCTGACGCAGACCCACTTGCCAAAGTCCATGCCGTTTTCAAAATCAGCGCGAACAGAGTCGATATTGCTCTCATCCTCAACGGTAACGACAGCGAAGGAGTAAGCGGTGGTCATCATCTGTGCGGAGCACAGAGAGCCGCCCACGATGTCGTCGGTGGAGGTCAGACCCATGCTGAAGCAGAAGTTCTCGTCCATGGGAACCTCGGTGATGGCCAGACCATCCAGACCGGGGATCTCAGAGGTCAGGATCTCCTGCATAGCAGCCAAACGGTCAGCGTCCACCTCACCCATGACGGCAGCCTGGGGAACATACTCGGGCATATCAGCGGTCAGGTTCTGGAAGCAGGTATCCATAGCGGCGAAGCCGGTCTTGTATTCCCCGGGGATAGTGCCGGAGAAGCCCACGGTAACAGAGGTGCCGTCGGTGTACTCTACGTACATGGAAGCGGCGGCGTCGCCCTCTTCATAGGCGTCCTTACCATTGAGCTCAGCCAGGCCGGACTTGGCAAACTCGGTAGCGATGGTCTCCAGAGCGGTTGCGTCTACGTTGCCTTCCTTGCGGATCTGGCCTCTGTACTCCAGGGTCACAGTGGTTTCGTCTACAACATAAGCGGTCAGGTAGACAGAGGTATCAGCGGTGTCGCCGCAGCTCAGGGAGAAGTAGGACACCGCCTTGGTCTCGGCAGAAGTGCCGGTGGTCTCCTCAGCGCCGGTAGTCTCATTGGTGCTGGGGGTGGTTTCTGCAGGCTTCTTTGCGCCGCAGGCAGCCATAGACAGGGCTAGTGCCAGAACCAGCACCAGCGCAAATACGCGATACATAGTAGCTTTCATTTGATTACTCCATTTTCATAAATTATTTGTTATATATGAACCTCACATATCATACTAAATAAACGGAAAATGTCAAGCTTTTAATTGTGAAAAAAGCGTTAATTATTCAGGGTTTTCAAATATTTTCATAAAAAAGGAAATTTGCCGCCGACAGGCAAACATCTGTCCGCACAGGGAGAAAAAACAAAGCTCCGCTTTTAGCGGAGCTTTGCAGGTTATCAACCGAAAACACTTAACAAGAAGTCTGCCTGCGCAGCTTTCCTGCCACGCTGTGGTTGGAAAATGCATAATCCCCCCTGCCAAGGGCAGGAGGGATTGGCTTATTATCCAAAAACACTCAGCAGGAAGCCTGCCGCGATGGCAGAGCCGATGACGCCGGCAACATTCGGGCCCATTGCATGCATCAACAGGAAGTTGGAAGGATTGGCCTTCTGGCCTTCCAGATTGGCTACCCGGGCAGCCATGGGAACAGCGGAAACGCCCGCGGAACCGATCAGAGGGTTGACCTTGCCCCGGGTCACCTTGCACATGACCTGTCCGCCCAGCAGACCGCCGCAAGTGGACAGAATGAAGGCGCACACGCCCAGCACCACGATCTTGATGGTTTCGGTGGTGAGGAAGGTAGAGCCTACCATGGTAGAGCCTACAGCAGTGGACAGCAAAATAGTGACGATGTTCATCAGCGCATTTTGCACCGTATCAGAAAGACGGTCGGTGACGCCGGTCTCCTTAAACAGGTTACCCAGCATCAGGCAGCCGATCAGCGGTGCGGTATCCGGTAGCAGCAGAGCCACGAACAGGGTGACCACGATGGGGAAGATGATCTTCTCGGCCTTGGAAACAGGACGGGTCTGAACCATCTTGATCTTCCGCTGCTCGGCGGTGGTCAGCAGCTTCATAAAGGGGGGCTGGATCATGGGGATCAGCGCCATGTAGGAGTAAGCTGCCACCGCAATGCCGCCCAACAGATGGGGGGCAAGCTTGGAGGTCAGGAAGATGGCAGTGGGGCCGTCGGCACCGCCGATGATGCCGATGGAGGCAGCCTCGGGACCGGTAAAGCCCAGGGCGATAGCCCCGAAGAAGGCGGCAAACACGCCCAGCTGAGCTGCCGCGCCCAGCAGCAGGCTCTTGGGATTGGACAGCAGAGGTCCGAAGTCGGTCATCGCGCCAACGCCCATAAAGATCAGACAGGGATATAGACTGGTCTTGACACCGATGTAGAAGATGTCCAGTAAGCCGCCATCACGCATAATCGCGCCGTAGCTGTGGTAGGCTTCGTGACCTTCGGTCATAAAGTTGGTCCACAGCTCCTGATGGTACAGGCCGGCTGCAGGCAGATTGGTCAGCAAACAGCCAAAGGCGATACCCACCAGCAGCAGGGGCTCGAACTTCTTCACAATACCCAGGTACAGCAGCACGCAGGAGATAATCAGCATCACCAGGTTCTGCCAACCGCCATCCATGAATCCCGCAGACAGCTTGGCAAAGCCAGACTCGTTCCACAGATTCAGCAGTATTTCACCAACATTGATCATGGGTATCTCCTTAGCCGATCACGACCAGAGGAGCACCGGTATCCACATTGGAGCCTTTGGAGGTCACCACCTGGGTAACGGTGCCGGCCTTGGGTGCCATGATCTCGTTTTCCATCTTCATAGCTTCCAGAACCACCAGCACATCGCCTTCCTTCACGGCCTGGCCAGCGGTCACATTGACCTTCAGGATGGTGCCGGGCATGGGGGCGGAGACGGTCTCACCGGCGCCGGTGACCACGGGAGCAGCCACAGGAGCGGGAGCGGCGGCAGGCGCAGCCACGGGAGCGGGTGCGGCCACAGGGGCGGGAGCAGCTACGGGAGCAGCAGCCACCACAGTGCCGCCGATGGCAACCAGCAGATCGCCGGTGTTCACGGAAGAGCCCTTGGCTACGGGAACGGCGGAAATCACACCGTCACAGGGAGCCATGATCTCATTTTCCATCTTCATGGCTTCCAGAACTACCAGCACATCGCCCTTCTTCACAGCCTGGCCGGCGGAAACATTGACCTTCAGAATGGTGCCGGGCATGGGAGCATTGACGCTCTCACCGCCGGAGACGGTCATAGCAGGAGCATCTGCTGCAGGTGCGGCGGCAGCCACGGGGGCAGCGGGGGCAGGTGCGGAAGCAGCAACCGGTGCAGCCACAGGGGCAATGGCTTCGTACTCAGCCAGACACATAGCCTGACCGGCTTCGACCTGGATTTCATAGGTACGGCCGTTCAGTGTTACTTTGTAAGTCATAATTACTTAACCTCCTTAATGGAAATGAAGCGCAGCTCGTTCAGGGGCTTGCCCATCTTATCGGCCACAATGGCCATCAGCATGGCGCAGGTCTTGGGGGGAACATCATAGGTCTTCAGTTGACCTGCAGAACCGGGGGCTACGGGGGCAGCATCCTCCACGGGCGCGGGGGCAGGGGCAGGAGCAGCTTCCGGCTGCTTGGCAGCCTTCTTTCGGGAGAATGCTTTGCCCACAAGGATCACCACGATCATCAAGGCAATCAGACCCACAAACACAACACCGTAGCCCAGACCGGCAATGGCGCCGGCTGCGCCCATACCGATATCAGACAAAGAGGAAGACAGCAGATTCATACGCTACCTCCTTATGCCTCGACGATGGTGTAGGTGACCACGTTTTCTTCCTTGGCCTTCCGCTCCTCCAGGAACTTCTCAGCCAGGTTGGGGAAGGCGATGTAGGACAGAACATCCTCGTCGCACTTGGCCAGATCGCCAAGCTTTGCCCGGGTGTCTTCCACAACAGGCTTCAGTGTATCGGCATAGCGGCCCTCCAGAGGCTTCTCGTCGCCCAGGATCTGTGCCCGGATCTCCTCGTTGATGGGAGCGGGTGTGGTGCCGTACTCGCCGCGGCAGTAGGCCTTGATCTCCTTGGAGACGGTCTTGTAGCGCTGGCCGTCCAGCACATTGCGGACTGCCTGCACGCCAACCATCTGGGAGGTGGGGGTGACCAGAGGAGGATAACCCATATCGGCGCGAACCTTGGGGGTCTCGGCCAGAGCTTCTTCGAACTTATCCAGGGCGTTCATCTGCTTCAGCTGGCTGAGCAGGTTAGAAAGCATACCGCCGGGCACCTGATAGGTCAGGCACTGGGTGTCGGTAGCCATACTCTTGGGCATCAGGGTGCCGTCCTTGACGAACTCGTCCCGAACGGTCTTGAAGTAGTTGCTCATCTTGGTGGTACACTCGTCGTTCAGGTCCACCTCATAGCCCAGCTGACGCAGGGCGTAAGCCATGGTCTCGGTAGCGGGCTGAGAAGTACCGCCGGAGAAGGGGGAGATGGCGGTGTCGATGATGTCCACGCCGGCTTCCACTGCCTTCAGGTAGGTCATGAAGGCCAGACCGGTGGTGGAGTGGGTGTGCAGGTCGATGGGCAGATCCACGGCGTCCTTAATGGCGGAGACCATATCGTAAGCCTCCTGGGGACCCATGATACCGGCCATGTCCTTGATACAGATGGTGGAAGCGCCCATTTCCTTCAGTTCCTTCACCATTTCCACATACTTGGCGTGAGTGTGGACGGGAGAGGTGGTGTAGGAGATGGTGCCGGAGGCGATGGCGCCGGCATTTACGGTAGCTTCCATAGCCACCTTCATATTCTTCACATCGTTCAGGGCATCGAAGATACGGATCACATCCATACCGTTTTCCACAGCCTTCTTCACGAACAGCTTGACGAAATCATCTGGGTAGTGGGAGTAGCCCAGCACGTTCTGACCACGCAGCAGCATCTGCAGCTTGGTATTGGGCATAGCGGCGCGGATCTTCCGCAGACGCTCCCAGGGATCTTCGTTCAGGTAGCGCAGGCATACGTCGAAGGTGGCGCCGCCCCAGCACTCGGCGGCGTAGTAGCCGGCCTTGTCGATGGTAGAGAGCATGGGCTCAAATTTTTCAAAGGGCAGACGGGTGGCAATCAGAGACTGGTTGGCATCCCGCAATACAGTTTCTACAAACTGGACTTTTCTTGCCATAGTGTTGTTTCCTCCATAATCATATTGTGATCGTAGGGGTGAGCATCGCCCGCCGGGCAGAAGCCGGTGGACAAGGCTCGCCCCTACAGAAAGGTTGCTGTGTGGGAACAGCCGGGGGAAAATCCCCCGGCTGTGATTGGTCTACGAATTACTCAGCCTTGGGGCCAGCCTCGACCAGGGCCTTGCCTGCGTCGTTGCCGGTGTACTTGACAAAGTTCTTCTGGAAGCGGGCAGCCAGATCCTTGGCCTTCTTCTCCCACTCGGCAGCGTCTGCGTAGGTATCTCTGGGATCCAGAATGCCGCTGTCCACGCCGGGCAGAGCGGTGGGAACGCTCAAGCCGAAGTAGGGGATGGTCTTGGTCTCAGCCTTCAGGATGGAGCCATCCAGAATGGCGTCGATGATGCCGCGGGTATCCTTAATGGAGATACGCTTGCCGGTGCCGTTCCAGCCGGTGTTGACCAGGTAAGCCTTTGCGCCGGACTTTTCCATCTTCTTGACCAGCTCTTCGCCGTACTTGGTGGGATGCAGTTCCAGGAATGCAGCGCCGAAGCAAGCGGAGAAGGTGGGAGTGGGCTCGGTGATGCCGCGCTCGGTACCAGCCAGCTTGGAAGTGAAGCCGGACAGGAAGTAGTACTTGGTCTGCTCGGGAGTCAGGATGGAAACGGGAGGCAGAACGCCGAATGCATCAGCGGACAGGAAAATGACATTCTTGGCATCGGGGCCCTTGGAAACGGGGCGAACGATCTTCTCGATGTGGTTGATGGGGTAGGAAACGCGGGTGTTCTCGGTGACGGAGCCGTCAGCGAAGTCACACTTGCCGTTTTCGTCAACAGTGACGTTCTCCAGCAGAGCGTTGCGCTTGATAGCGTTGTAGATGTCGGGCTCGGATTCGGGATCCAAGTTGATGACCTTAGCGTAGCAGCCGCCCTCGAAGTTGAAGACGCCCTCGTCGTCCCAGCCGTGCTCGTCGTCGCCGATCAGCAGACGCTTGGGGTCGGTGGACAGGGTGGTCTTGCCGGTGCCGTTCCAGCCGGTGTTGACCAGGTAAGCCTTGGCGCCGGACTTCTCCATCTTCTTGACCAGCTCCTCGCCGTACTTGGTGGGATGCAGCTCCAGGAAGGCTGCGCCGAAGCAAGCGGAGAAGG
>JAZOBL010000043.1:0-2485 GCA_045595945.1 Faecousia sp. | reverse complement strand
ATTTTGCGTCCTTCAATGGAACCCACCTCAGCATATCCGCTGACAAGGTCCCACCGGGAGGGAAATTCTCCCAGCTGCTCATTTTCAAATGTATCTTCAAAGAAGATCTCGTCGCCGGGCACAAAGTCGGTCTTGGCATAGGAGGTCTCCACCTGCTTCTTAGGCTGGGCAGGAACTTTTGCGTCAGGCATGGCGACAGCGTCCTGGCTGACGGGATCGGCCGTCTGTTTATCGGCCTTGTCCTTCTTTTTCTTCTTGCCGATTTTTCCGTCCAGGACATCATTCACTCCCTGTTCTACTTTCTCTCCCAATTTGTTCTCCACGGCGTTCTTGGCACGCTGGCCCAGCTGTTCCAGCAAGTTCTGTCCGTTTGCGGCAAAGCAGGACGCTAGCAGCGCAACGATTGAAAAAGCAAATATTCTTTTCATGGCATTATAGGATATTGTTCACAATTGCTTTCCTGACGACCTCGGCGGAGGTGGTGGCCGAAAACTTAACCAGCAGCTGTTTCCGGTACCACTTCACTGTTTCCGGGCTGAGGCCCAGACCGTCGGCGATTTGCGGAGTGGTCCGGCCTATGGCAACTTCCTGCAGGATGGACATCTCCCGCCGGGTCAGTTTGATGTTATTTACAGTGGTTTCGCCCATTATTGGTTTTACTTTTTTGCAAATTTCGTCTATTTCAACGTCTTAAACACCACCCTTTCGGGTGGCTCACTCCACCCTAAGGGGTTGAAAATGGTCGGTTTTTATTTAGTACCTTTGCGGTTATGAGAAAAATCGTTATCATATTATTACTGACACTCCTGTCAAGCATCTACGTTTTTGCATACAACGATCACCGCGGTCATAACCTTGATTCGCTTGAGCGCGCTGTCGCCCGCTGGGTCCCCGATGCCATAGATTTGGCATCGACAGAGGAACTGGTAAATCTGAACCGTGCCTTTCGGGACCTTATGTTGGGCTACAGTGCCTTGAACAGCGAGAAATGCGTGTTCTATGCACGCAAGGCGCTTTCCATCTCTGAACCCAGGGGCTGGGAGGAGGCCAATGCCGATGCATACCGATATCTGGGGCAATGTTTCTGGTCTTCCGAGCAGTTCGACAGTTCCATGGTCTATTACCGGAAGGCACTCGCGGCAGTGGAAAGGATGGCCGGCGATGCTATCTCTCCTACCAACCCGGAAGGTTATTCTGAGAAAGAGGTGGACGATACCCGTTCGGCCCTTTACGGAGCAATCGGCAATCTTTACAGCATGATGGATTCCATCCCGCAGGCCATGAATTGGTACAGGAAAGCCGGCGCTATCTTTGACAAGTATGGGTGGAACCAAAGCAATGCCATCCTCTATTACAATATCGGAGAGACCTGGGTAGAACAAGGTTCGCTTCGGAAAGCCGCTCAAGCCTATGAAAAGGCGTTGACATATGCTCAAGGAGATTCGCTCATGGTGGCCATTGCCCAGAAAGGTCTCGGGCAGGTGTATATGGAAGAGGGGAAGACCTGGAAAGCTCTCCGGTATCTGCATCAGGCCGATGCGTATTTTTCGGCCCATGACAAAGAGGAACTGACCTTCACCAAAGAGAATTACGAGTATATGTCGGCAGCGCTGCTTGCCCAGCGGCGGCAGATGATGCTTTTGGGCGGCGGGGCCATCCTGCTCCTGCTGCTTCTGCTGGCGGTCCTGCTGATTGGAAGGAAGCTTCGTCGTTCCCGGAAAGAACAGGCCGAAGTGTCGGCCGTTCTGGAAGAAACCATTCAAGAGATGGGACAGCCGGCATCCGACGACAGACTGCCGCAAGTATCTGAGCGTGAAAAAGAGATCCTTGAGCTGCTTACCAAAGGCTATACCACACCGCAAATCGCCGACTGTCTGGGCCTCAGCCCGGAAACCGTGAAGTGGTACCGCAAGAAGCTCCTTGTGAAATTTGATGTTGCTAACACGGCCGAGCTTACCTCAACAGTCAAGGATATGGGGCTGATATAGATGTGACAAAAAACGCCTCTAATGCTTATACCATGTCATTCGAATGGATCCGTAGTGTCGGGTGAGCAACACGGCTGTTTTTGTAACTAATTGATTATCAATGTAGTTAGTGGTGCTGAAAAGAAATAAATGTGGAAGCAATGCGATAGTGACAGTGCAGATGACAGTGGAGGAATACCTTGAAATGAAGTCGAGGCAGGAAACGAAGGAAGTGACGACGAAGCAGAAGAACCTGGTCTACATCAGAGATGTCAACACTAACATATTATACAACATGTAGTTTATAACATCACTTATTCCACTACTGCGTCACAAACACCCTCCAACTACCATCCTTCTCTCCTCTTTCCACATACTTCTTCTGAATCAACTGATCAAGCAGTTTCTGGATCGCAGCGATGCTGATACCTGTAATCTCTCTCATTTCTGCCAGAGTCAGGGTCGGCAGGGTCTGCATGGCATTCAGGATCTTCGTGTAGTTTGGAGTACGGAATGAG
>JAZOBL010000042.1:0-3826 GCA_045595945.1 Faecousia sp. | reverse complement strand
AACTTTTCGTAGGTTTCCCGGACCCTTCCCACGACCAAAGAGGGAAGCGAACAAGGTGATACAACTAATTGATAGTTTCCTCGCTCCCCTCTTTGGAAACTCCCTTGGAAATATGTACGCGCAGGGGCGTGTTGCAGAGTGCAGCGAAGCTTTTGTTTTTGTGCCTGCCGACGGCAAATACACCACGGCTAACACGAATTGCCCGGTAAAAAATGTAAGGGCGTGTTGCAATTTTGCAACACGCCCTGTTTTGCTTTTATTATACCATTGCGCAGGTGATAATAGCCATCTTGTAGACCTCGTCGGCGTTGCAGCCCCGGGACAGGTCGTTGATGGGAGCAGCCAGACCCTGCAGGATGGGACCATAGGCCTCAAAGCCACCCAGACGCTGGGCGATCTTGTAGCCGATGTTGCCGGCCTCGATGGTGGGGAAGATGAAGGTGTTGGCGTAGCCTGCCACGGGAGAGCCGGGGAACTTCAGCTGGCCTACCTCGGGAGCAACCGCTGCGTCAAACTGCATCTCGCCGTCGATCATCAGATCGGGAGCCATCTCCTTGGCAACCTTGGTAGCCTCGTTGGACAGCTTCACAGTACCGCCCTTGCCGGAGCCGTTGGTGGAGAAGCTCAGCATAGCCACCTTGGGCTCGATGCCAAAGACCTTAGCGGTGTTGGCGGTCTCGATGGCCACCTCAGCCAGCTTTCTGGCAGCGGACACGGTCACATTGCCTTCCTTGTCCACGGAATCCTCATAGCTCAGGTTGATGGCGCAGTCGCCCATGGCCAGCTTCTCTTCGCCACGAACCATGATGAAGCAGGAGGAGACCAGGTTTGCGCCCTTCTTGGTCTTCACCAGCTGCAGAGCGGGACGGACGGTGTCGGCGGTGGAGTAGGTAGCGCCGCCCAGCAGCGCGTCAGCATAGCCCATCTTCACCAGCATGGTGCCAAAGTAGTTACCCTTAGAAAGAGCAGCCCGGCATTCCTCAGCGCTCATTTTGCCCTTACGCAGCTCCACCATCTTTTCCACCATGGCGTCCATGCCGGCGTAGGTGGTAGGATCCAGGATCTCCACACCCTCGATGTTAAAGCCGCCCTTGGCAGCGTTGGCCTTGACCTCGTCCACATTGCCCACCAGGATGGGGGTCAGGAAGCCACCCTCCACCAAGCGAGCGGTTGCCTCCAGAATACGGGCATCGTGGCCCTCAGTGAAGACGATCTTCCGGGGATTGGCCTTCAGTACTTCAATCATTGCATTGAACATGACAATATTCCTCCAGTATTTTTGGGCATAGCCCATATTTTTACAGATTAATTATACATCAATGGTTTTCCGTTGGCAACCGTTTTTGTGAAATAATGTCTATTCAAATGGGCAAAAAATGATTTACTTTTTTTCTGCGTTCTGTTATTGTAGTAGTATCAGTACAGGAAGGAGGAATCTGTATGGACACAATTTTGTGGCTGATCGCCCTGGTGGGATTTATCGTGGTGGAAGCGGCAACGGTGACCATGGTCTCGGCCTGGTTTGCGGCGGGCGCTTTGAGCGCGCTGCTGGTGGCACTGCTGGGGGCAGATCCATGGCTGCAGTGGCTGGTATTTGGCGTGGTCTCCACGGTGATGCTGGCAATGCTTAGGCCTATCGCCCGGAAGCACTTTAATCCCCGGCGCACCCGCACCAATGTGGATGCGGTGGTGGATCGGGTATGCCTTGTCACCACGCCCATCGACAACCTTCACGGCTGCGGTCAAGTAAAGATCGGAGATGTGGAATGGTCAGCCCGCAGCACCGACGGATCTCCCATTCCGGTGGGTACCGAAGTCAAGGTTGACCGGGTGGAGGGTGTCAAAGTGTACGTCACCGCAGTAACCGCTGCGGTCAAGTAATCAAGTAAAACAGGAGGAAAGAATATGCCGTTTGTTATTATTGGGCTATTTGTTATTGGGTTTGTTATTTTGATTTCCAACATCATCGTCGTCCAGCAGTCCAAGGCCTATGTGGTGGAGCGTCTGGGTGCTTTCCAGGCAGTTTGGGGCGTTGGTCTGCATCTGAAAGTCCCCTTTATTGACCGGGTTGCTCGCAAGGTGAATCTGAAAGAGCAGGTTCATGACTATCCCCCCCAGCCGGTGATCACCAAGGACAATGTCACCATGCAGATCGACACCGTGGTGTACTTCCAGATCACCGATCCCAAGCTCTACTGCTACGGCGTGGAGCAGCCCATGACCGCTATGGAGACCCTCACCCCCACCACCCTGCGAAACATCATTGGCGATCTGGAGCTGGATGAGACCCTCACCTCCCGTGATGTGGTCAATACCAAGATGCGTGCCATTCTGGATGAGGCCACCGACCCCTGGGGCATCAAGGTCAACCGTGTGGAGCTGAAGAATATTCTGCCCCCCGCTGACATCCAGAGCTCCATGGAAAAGCAGATGAAGGCCGAACGCGACCGCCGGCAGGCTATTCTGGTAGCCGAAGGTCAGAGAGAGTCTGCCATCTTGGTTGCCCAGGGTGAGAAGGAATCCGCCGTTCTGCGGGCATCCGCAGAGAAGGAAGCGGCCATTTTGAAGGCAGAGGCAGAGCGCCAGTCCGCCATCCTCCGTGCAGAGGGCGAGGCAGAGGCTATTCGCGCAGTGCAGCAAGCGCTGGCTGATTCTCTGGCCATGCTGAATGAGAAAGCCCCCAACGAGCAGGTCATTAAGCTCAAGTCCATCCAGGCCATGGAAAAAATCGCTGAGGGTCAGGCTACCAAGATCATTATCCCCTCCGAAATGCAGGGCCTGGTGGGCCTTGCCAACGGCATCGTGGAGGGCGTAAAGGAATAATGGCCGATAAGAAAGAAAAACGGTTTGTCAAGATCTATTCCCAAAGCGGTGGCTTTACCGGACCGCATATGGAGATCTTGGTGGACCGGGAAACCGGCGTAAATTATGTTTATGCCAGCGCCGGCTACGGCGGCGGTCTGACGGTTCTGCTGAACCGGGACGGCACCCCTGTGGTATCCAGGCTGCCCATCGAAGAAGACTAAATACAAAAAGAACCGCCGGCGGAGCGATCCGCCGGGGGTTTGCATCTTCTATACGCTTAAATTACTTACAGCAGAGTGGAGAAGTGCTTGATGGTGCGAACCATCTGAGAAACATAGGAGTTCTCGTTGTCGTACCAGGAAACGACCTGAACCTGGGTCATGCCGCCGGGCAGCTTGTTGACCATGGTCTGGGTAGCATCGAACAGAGAACCGAAGGTCATACCCACGATGTCGGAGGAAACGATCTCGTCCTCAGTGTAGCCGTAGGACTCGGTGACAGCAGCCTTCATGGCAGCGTTGATCTCGTCCTTGGTGACTTCCTTAGCAACAACAGCATTCAGAATGGTGGTGGAGCCGGTGGGAGTGGGGATTCTCTGAGCAGCGCCGATCAGCTTGCCGTTCAGCTCGGGGATAACCAGGCCGATAGCCTTGGCAGCACCGGTGGAGTTGGGAACGATGTTGATCGCACCAGCTCTGGAGCGGCGCAGGTCGCCCTTTCTCTGGGGACCGTCCAGGATCATCTGATCGCCGGTGTAAGCGTGGATGGTGCACATAATGCCGGACTCGATGGGAGCCAGGTCATTCAGAGCCTTAGCCATGGGAGCCAGGCAGTTGGTGGTGCAGGAAGCAGCAGAGATGATGTTGTCTTCCTTGGTCAGGGTCTCGTGGTTGACGTTGTAAACGATGGTGGGCAGATCGTTGCCTGCGGGAGCAGAGATAACGACCTTCTTGGCGCCGGCGTCGATGTGAGCCTGAGCCTTAGCCTTGGAAGTGTAGAAACCGGTGCACTCCAGAACGAC
>JAZOBL010000041.1:0-5769 GCA_045595945.1 Faecousia sp. | reverse complement strand
GATGTTGTCCTCGCCAGCCTCAACAGTATGTGCGCCGAAGGGAGCAGCGTAAGCGCCCTGAGTGGAGTCATACTTCAGCAGGTGAGCCAGCATCTTGGGAGAGGTCAGGTCGTTGATAGCAACAACTTCAAAACCCTCAGCACCGAACATCTGACGGAAAGCCAGACGGCCGATACGGCCAAAACCGTTAATAGCAACTTTTACAGACATGGTTATTTCCTCCAATTTTTAGTACTGCTTTCGCAGCAAAATAGACGATTTTTCTCTGGGGCGTGCTAACCCCATACGGCGCTATTATACTATATGAAACGCAGATTGTAAAGTAGCGGGATTGTAAAAATCCGCCATATTTTCCGAAAAACTTTTGACATTGGATACAAAAATGGGGGTTTATGGGATTTCCAGAGTGCTGAAGAAGGCTTCAATCTCCTGCCGGGTGGCACGCAGACTTCCCTGAAATGCCTCCGGCTTTCCGCCGCCCCGACCATTTAGCGTCTGGGTGGCAGCACGACCCAGAACCCGGGTGTCTTGGGTGTGGCTGATGATGCAGATTCCGTAGCCGTCTTCGTCACTGCCGGACAGGACAGCTGCCGTAGTGCAGGTGTTTGCCATGGCGTCCGCCAGCTCCCGGATGGCAGAAGAATTCAGCCCCGGCTCAAAGTGCAGGGCAAAGGTTTCCTCACGATAGCGGTCAGCAAGCAGTTCAAACAGCCGCTTTTGCAGGCCTGTTGCCCGGAACTTTTCTCCGGTCAGCGCCTCGTTCATCCGCCGGGCAGCCTCGCCTGTTTGCTCCGGCTTGGCGGAAAAGGCCTGGGACACCAGCTTGTTCTGTTCATAGCTTTGGTTCAGTAGACGGAAGGCCCGCTCACCGCAGACCATTTCTATGCGGACGCCGTCGTGGAATTTTACGCAGGAGATTAACTTCACAAGACCCACCTCCCCGGCGCGCTGCACCTGTGTGCCGCAGCAGGCGCACAGGTCTACCCCGGGGATCTCCACCAGCCGCACAGGCATTTGCAGCGCTTTTTTGGATCGGTAGGGCAGCTGCTCCAACTCCTCCGCCGATGGATAATAGCACCGGAAGGGGATGTCCGCCCAGATGGCGCGGTTTACCTCCGCTTCGATACCCGGCAGGTCTTCAATTGGGATCGGGCCGTCAAAGTCGATGGTGATCACGTCCTTGCCCATGTGAAAGCCCACATTGTGGTGTCCGTAACGTCGGTGGATGATGCCGGAGACCATATGCTCTCCGGAGTGCTGCTGCATCAGATCAAACCGCCGCTCCCAGTCAACGGTTCCGGTGACCTCTACCCCTACCGCCAAAGGCCCATCGCACAGGTGGAGCACCTGGCCGCCTTCCTCTGTCACAGATAGCACCCGCACACTGCCCAGAAGGCCGGTGTCACAGGCCTGTCCGCCCCCCTCCGGATAGAAGGCGGTGGCGTCCAGTGTCACAGAAAAGCCGCCCTCCACCGGGGTACATCCGGTGACCTTGGCGGTAAATGTATGCAGATGGCTGTCTTCATAGTATAACTTTCGTACTTCCATAAGCGGCGCTCCTTGGCATTTTTCTCCATTGTAGCACAGCGACCCCCTTTTTGCAACGGAGTTTCGCAGGGAGAATGTCGAGGAATTTATAGGGTCTTCATCGGGATTTCGTGGGATTTCCGGGTATTTTCCCAATAAAATAGAGCTACAAATTACCAAGGAGGACACGCCATGCAGTGCCAGAAGCTAAAGACCTATATGGAGACCGGGCGGGTGATGTTTTTGCCGGCGGGAGCTATCCGCCCCAACCCTGCCCAGCCGCGAAAAATCTTCTCTGAGGAGGCACTGGATGAGCTGGCCCAATCCATCCGCCAGCACGGGATCCTCCAGCCTCTGTCGGTACGGCGGGTGGGCAATACTTATGAACTGATCGCCGGAGAGCGGCGGCTGCGGGCGGGGATCTTGGCGGGGCTGACAGAGCTGCCCTGTATCGTAATGAACATGACAGACCGGGAGTCCTCTATGGTAGCGCTGGTGGAGAATCTGCAGCGGCAGGAGCTGGATTTTGTGGAGGAGGCCCGGGGGATGGATCAACTGATCAGCCGGTGGAGTATGAGCCAGGAGCAGGTAGCAAAGCTGCTGGGAAAAAGCCAGAGTGGGGTCGCCAATAAGCTGCGGCTGCTGCGGCATTCCGGCCAGGTGCTGGAGGCTCTGCGGCGGGCGGGGCTTACCGAACGCCACGCCCGGGCCTTGCTGAAGCTGGGCAGCGAGCCGGAAAAACTCCGAGCCATTGAGGTGATCGGCCGGCAGGGCATGAGTGTGGCCAAGACCGAGCAATATGTGGAGTCCCTACTGGACAAGAACCGGGAGAACGCCAGCAAAGCCAGCGTAGGGGCGTTTTTGAGCCACCTGCACCAGAGCCTTGCCCGGATACAGATGTCTGGGGTCAGCGCTGTATCCGAGCGCCGGGAGACGGAAAGCCAGATCGTGCTGACCATTACCATTCCAAAATAAAAAAGCCCCCGGATCGCGGCAATCTTCGGCGGGCGATTCCTGTTAGCAGTAGTATGCCTGCCATCGGCAGGCATAAAAATCAAAGATTCGCTGCGCTCTGCAACACGCCCCTACGAGAACGCGTTTCCGGAGGGGATTCCAAAGGGGAAAGCACAGAAAGACCAATTTTTTGTCTATGTTTGTGTGCTTTCCTCTTTGGTCGTGGGAAGGGTCCGGGAAACCTACGAAACGTTTCCCGGCGGCTCTTTGCATACTTTCTCAACCGTGAGAAAGTATGATGTACCTCAGCGGGCAGGCGATACGTCAGAGTGGCTCCTCCTGCCGCTTTGCGGCAATTCCTCTTCTGCCCGCCCACTGTAGGATTAACTCAACAATACACTGGTGGCCAGCATCACGCAGAACCCCACCAGCAGGGCATAGGTAGCGCCCCGCTCACTGCCGTGGGCGTGGGTCTCGGGGATCATCTCGTCGCTGATCACATAGAGCATAGTGCCCCCGGCGAAAGCCAGGGCAAAGGGCAAAATGGCGGTGGACAGGCTTACGGCAAAATAGCCCAGCATGGTGCCCAGGATCTCCACCACACCGGTGGCGGCGGCCACCAGAAAGGTACGCCTTGGCTGGATGCCTGCTGCCAGCATAGGCCCGATGATCACCATACCCTCGGGGATGTTCTGCAAGGCGATACCGCCGGCTACGGTCAGGGCCTCGGCGTTGTTGCCGGAGCCGAAGCCCACGCCGGCTGCGATGCCCTCCGGAAGATTATGGATGGCAATGGCAGTGACGAATAAAAGCACTTTGTCCAGCTTCTGGGTCTGTCCCGGATGGTCTTCCTGATCTGACCCACTGAGCCGGTGCAGGTGGGGTACCAGCCGGTCAAACAGGTTTACGCACAGCGCGCCGGCAAACACACCGGGCACAGTATACAGCAGTCCGTACTGCCCGCCATATTCCAAAGAGGGCAGGATCAGACCGATGACCGCGGCAGCGAGCATCACACCGGCGGCAAAGGACAGTACGATATCGCTGAATTTGTGGGAGATGTTTTTGAATAGAAACCCCAACACCGAGCCGAAGATGGTGGCACCACCTACGCCCAGAGCGGTTAAAACAACCAGTTGCATAAGGCTCCTCCTTACGGCGTTTTCTTCATTGTATGCATATCCGGGGAAATTTGTCAAGAAAAATTTCAAGAATAAGAATCATTCTTATTGACAAACCCGGGAATATATGGTATACTCTTGTCATAAAATGAGGATCTGCGGGATCGCAGAAACACAAAGGAGGATTATTCATGCTCAGAAAAGTGACCGATACCATCTATTATGTGGGCGCCAACGACCATGAGGTGGATCTGTTTGAGGGACAATATGTAGTACCCAACGGAATGGCCTACAATTCTTATGTGATTCTGGACGAGAAGGTCGCCGTTATGGACACCATCGACGCCAGTAAGACAGCCGAATGGCTGAAGAATATCGAAAAGGCGTTGGCAGGCCGGAATCCCGACTATCTGGTAGTCCAGCACATGGAGCCGGATCACGCCGCATCCATCGAGGCGTTTGTGAATACATACCCCACGGTTACCGTGGTTGCCAATGTGAAGACCTTTACCATGATCGGCCAGTTCTTCCCCAATTTGACCATGCAGAATACCCTGTGCGTGGAGAATTTTGGCACCCTGTCTCTGGGTAAGCACACCCTGACCTTTGCCTTTGCCCCTATGGTTCACTGGCCCGAGGTCATGATGACCTATGATTCCTACGATAAGGTCCTGTTCTCCGCCGACGGCTTCGGCAAGTTTGGCGCCCTGGATATTGACGAGCCCTGGGACGACGAGGCCCGCCGCTATTTCATCGGCATCGTGGGCAAGTACGGCAAGCAGGTGCAGAATATTCTGAAGGTGGCTGCCACTCTGGATATTCAGATCATCTGCCCCCTCCACGGACCTGTGCTGACGGAGAACCTGGGTCACTATATCCACCTGTATGACCTGTGGTCCAGCTATACCCCCGAGGAAGACGGTATTGTGATTGCCTATACCTCTATCTATGGCCATACCAAGGAGGCTGTGGAGCTGCTGGCGCTGGAGCTGCGGAAGCGGGAAGTGCCCAATGTGGTGGTCTACGATCTGGCCCGCTGCGATATGGCAGCTGCTGTGTCCGATGCCTTCCGGTACGACAAGCTGGTGCTGGCCACCACCACCTACAACGCGGATGTGTTCCCCTTTATGCGGACTTATCTGGACAAGCTCACCGAGCGGAACTTCCAGAACCGTACCGTTGCCATGATCGAAAACGGCTCTTGGGCACCTACCGCCATTCGTGTGATGAAGGAGAAACTGGCTGCTTCCAAGAAGATCTCTTATGCGCAGAACAATGTGACCATTCTGTCCGCCCTCAACGAGGAGACCGTCAAGGCCATCGGACGCCTTGCCGACGAGCTATCCTCCTCCTATGCTACCGTGGATGTGCAGGATGACTTCATTGACCCCACTGCTCTGTTTAACATTGGCTACGGGTTGTATGTGGTCACCTCCAACGACGGCAGCAAGGACAACGGCCTAATTGTGAATACGGTTACCCAGGTCACCAACACCCCCAACCGGGTGGCAGTTACCATCAACAAGCTGAACTTCTCCTGCGATGTGATCGCCAAGACCGGCAAGCTGAATATCTCCACCTTATCTCAGGAAGCGCCCTTTGCTATCTTTGAGCGGTTTGGCTTCCACTCCGGCCGGGATACGGATAAGTTCCAGGGCTTCGACCATACCCAGCGGTCTGCCAACGGCTTACTGTTCCTGGATAAGTATGCCAACGCCTATATTTCCTGCAAGGTGATAGATCAGGTGGATCTGGGCACCCACATCATGTTCCTCTGCGATGTGACCCAGTGCGTAAACCTGAATAAGGTAGAGACCATGTCCTACACCTACTACCTGCAGAACGTAAAGCCCAAGCCCGAGGCTGACAAGAAGGGCTTTGTGTGCAAGATCTGCGGCTGGGTCTACGAGGGCGAGGAGCTGCCCGAGGATATCGTCTGCCCCCTGTGCAAGCACGGCGCAGCAGACTTTGAACCTTTGCACTAAACACCTAAATGAGAATAACAGCGGAGTGAATTTCACTCCGCTGTTATTATATAGGAATACCACCGGCTGTGCCGGTGGTTCCAAAAAGCTTTAGCTATGCCCAGTCCCGCCGCCGCGGAAAGCCTCCCCTGTGTATGGCCCAGGCCACCCTCTCTTGCCCCTTCGGGGCAATTCACCTTGAG
>JAZOBL010000040.1:0-27809 GCA_045595945.1 Faecousia sp. | reverse complement strand
GGTGCGTCAACACCGGCGTGGATTATAAAGGAGGTCAACAAGACTATGAGCGAAATTACTAATGTTGAGGCTGTACAGGAGGAGAACTTTGCTGAACTTCTCGAGCAGTCCATCAAAACTTTAAATACAGGAGATAAGGTCACCGGCATCGTTACCGGCATTGGCAGCACCGAGATCCAGATCGATCTGGGCACCAAGCATGCTGGCTACATTCCCTACGACGAAGTCAGCGCCGATCCTTCTGTAAAGCCTGAGGACATTCTGCACATCGGCGACGAGATCGAAGTGTTCGTCGTGCGTGTCAATGACCAGGAAGGCACCTGCCAGCTGAGCAAGAAGAAGCTGGACGGCATCAAGGTGTGGGATGATATGAACACCTGGTGCGAAGAGAAGACCACTGTTGAAGGCACCATCACCGAAGAGAACAAGGGCGGCCTGGTTGCTACCATTAAGGGCATCCGCGTCTTTATCCCCGCTTCCCAGTCCGGCGTTGCTGAAGGCGGCGACCTGAAGGCACTGGTGGGCACCACCACCCAGCTGAAGATCACCGAAGTTAACCGCGCACGCCGTCGCGTGATCGGTTCTATCCGCGCTGTTACCTCTGAGTTCCGCAAGGCTGCTCAGGAGAAGCTGTGGAATGAGATCGAGGTTGGCGCAAAGTACCACGGCACCGTTAAGTCCCTGACTTCCTACGGCGCATTCGTGGACATCGGTGGTGTGGACGGTATGGTTCATGTTTCCGAGCTGAGCTGGAACCGGATCAAGACTCCTGCTGATGTGGTTTCTGTTGGCGACGAGATCGATGTTTATGTCATCTCCTTCGACCCCGTGAAGCACAAGATCTCTCTGGGTTACAAGACCGCTGAGATGAATCCCTGGAACAAGTTCATGACCGGCTACAATGTTGGTGATGTTGTGACTGCCAAGATCGTGAAGCTGATGACCTTCGGCGCATTTGCTGAGATCATCCCCGGCGTTGACGGTCTGATCCACATCTCCCAGATCGCTGACCGTCGCATCGGCAAGCCCGAGGATGTGCTCAGCGAGGGCCAGGAGGTTCAGGTGAAGATCACTGAGGTGGATGCTGAAAATAAGCGTATCTCCCTGTCCATCCGCGCGCTGATCGAGAACACCGATGAGGCTGAGGAAGTTGCTGAAGAAGCTGCTGAGGAAGTGGCTGAAGAAGTCGTCGAAGAAGCTGCTGAGGAAGTTGCAGAGGCTGAAGAGGCTTAATCTACAAAAACTGTATGCCGGGGTCAGCCACTGACCCCGGCATTGTTATCAAAGGAGAGAGGACGATGATCAAGCATATTGTGCTGTATACCCTGAAAGAAGGGGTGGACAAGGCAGAGGCGGTTGCTGTCATCAAGGCTCAGCTGGAGCCGCTGGTGGGTGTGATCCCCGGCCTGACCCATATGGAGATCCGCGCTGCCTATCAGGGCGGCATGGATTATGCCCTGTATTCGGAATTTGAGAGCCGTGAGGCTTTGAAAAATTATGCCTCCCATCCTGCCCATCTGGCAGCGAAGGAGCATTTCTGGCACTTCCTGGATACCCGGGTGTGCGCTGACTATGAAGTTTGAGGTGAAAACGATGAAAGCTGTTGTAACCGTTGTTGGTGAAGATCGAGTAGGCATTATCGCAGAAGTATGCACTTTGCTTGCCTCCCATCGGGTAAATGTGCTGGATATCAGCCAGACTGTTATGCAGGGCTATTTTACTATGATGATGGTGGTGGATGTGTCTACAAGTGAGCAGCCTCTGGCAGAGCTGGCACAGATCATGGATAAAAAGGGCGAGGAAATGGGCCTGTCTATCCGCCTGCAAAGAGCGGATATGTTCAAGGCCATGCACCGGGTGTAAGGAGACAGTATGCTGAGCATGAAAGACATCCTGGCCACACAGGATATGATCGATAAGCGCCATCTGGACATTCGCACCATCACCATGGGTATCTCTCTGTTGGATTGCTGCCATGAAAATGTGGACGAGTGCGCCCGGCGCATTTACGATAAGATCACCCGCCGGGCGGAAAACCTGGTAAAGACCGGCGAGGAGATCGAATGGGAGTTCGGCATCCCCATTGTCAATAAGCGGATCTCCGTCACTCCCATCGCGTTGGTGGGCAATAGCTGTGATACCGACTCTTATGTGCCTTTGGCCATCGCAATGGACAGAGCCGCCAAGGAATGCGGTGTAAACTTCATCGGCGGCTTTTCCGCGCTGGTGCAGAAGGGCGCGGCCCGGGGTGATTGGATCCTCATGGACTCCATTCCTGAGGCGATGAAAGCCACCGAGCGGGTCTGCGCCAGTGTGAATGTTGGCTCTACCAAGGCCGGCATTAACATGGATGCGGTGGCCAAAATGGGCCGCATTATCAAGCAGACCGCTGAAATCACCGCCGACAATGATGGCCTCGGCTGCGCCAAATTAGTGGTCTTTGCCAATGCTGTAGAGGACAACCCCTTTATGGCAGGCGCGTTCCACGGGGTAGGCGAGCCGGAGTGCGCACTGAATGTGGGCGTTTCCGGCCCGGGCGTGGTGTACCATGCCCTGCAAAAGGTGAAGGGACAGCCCTTTGATGTGGTGGCAGAGACCATTAAGAAGACGGCCTTCCGGATCACCCGAATGGGTCAGATCGTGGGCGTGGAGGCCGGCAAGCGGCTGGGCGTCCCCTTTGGCATTGTGGACTTGAGCCTGGCACCCACCCCGGCGGTGGGCGACAGCGTGGCCCGGATTTTGGAAGAAATGGGCTTGGAAGTCTGCGGCACCCACGGCACCACCGCTGCGCTGGCACTGTTAAACGATGCGGTGAAAAAGGGCGGCGTGATGGCAAGTAACCATGTGGGCGGCCTGTCCGGCGCATTCATCCCCGTATCCGAGGACGAGGGTATGATCGCTGCCGCCGAGTCCGGCGTGCTGACCCTGGACAAGCTGGAAGCTATGACCTGCGTATGCTCTGTGGGTCTTGACATGATCGCCGTGCCCGGCGATACCTCTGCCGACACCATTTCTGCCATCATCGCAGATGAGGCGGCCATCGGTATGGTCAACTCCAAGACTACCGCCGTCCGGATAATTCCTGCCCCCGGTAAGGTGGTAGGTGACCGGGTGGAGATGGGGGGTCTGCTGGGCAGCGCCCCGGTGATGCCTGTCCACGGGGAGTCTGCAGCGGACTTTATTGCCCGTGGTGGACGGATCCCCGCTCCGCTGCAGAGCCTGAAAAATTGATAAAAACCCGCCTGTGGTGCTCCACAGGCGGGTTTACTATTACAGGGATTCCATCACGGTTTTGATTCTTGCAACAGTTCTCTCGTAACCGAGAATCTGCATGACGGTGTACAGGTCGGGGGAATTGGTCTTGCCGGTGGTTGCCTGCCGGATGAAGGTGGATACATCTGCCACCGTGCCGGGGAAAGCATCCGGGTCGGCCTTATAGGCCTTCATGTCGGTGGTGAAGCCCATCTCTGTGGTGATCTCCTTCACCTTTTCAAACCACACGCCGGAATCATCCGCAATATCAAACTTCTCCAGGAACTTGCCTAGAGCGGTCTTCACGGTTTCCGGGCCAAACTTGCCGTCAAACACAGGCTTTTCCAGATACTCGTCGTAGAAGAAACCCATGTAAGGCTTGGCCTCGGTCCACACGGCCATGTCCTTGCGGGGTTTTTTGCCGCCCCGGCCGATGGCCAAAATCGCCTTAGTATAGGCAGGATCCGCCTCCAGCTTTTGGGCAAAGTCCGTGTCAAACTCCCGTGCCCACTCTGTAAGCAGGCTGTACACAGTTTCCGCATCCATCATGGCGATCACATTCTTACTCACATCGGTCAGCTTTGCGTAGTCAAACAGGTTGCCGGCGGGGTTCAGCTTCTTTGCGCTGAACTTGAATTCGGTGGCGGGTGCAGCGGGGTTGGCTCTGCGCCAATCCTCGTAGTTGGAGTTGAGCAGGGTCATAATGTACTCATACACCGCTGCCACCGGGAAACCCTCTGCCTTGTAGAAGGTCAGCGCCAGCTCCGGGTCTTTCCGCTTGCTGAGCTTCCGCTTGGAAGTACCGTCCATCTTCATCAGAGGTCCTATGTGCACATACTTGGGCAGCTTAAAGCCCAAAGCCTTGAACAGCTGAATGTGGAAGGGTAGGGTTGGCAGCCACTCATCGCCCCGGACCACGTGGGTGGTGCGCATCAGATGGTCGTCTACCGCGTGGGCGAAGTGGTAGGTGGGGATGCCGTCGGTCTTGAGCAGCACATGGTCTACATTGTTCTCGGTGATGGTCAGCTTACCCTTCACCAGATCATCAAATTTGAACTGATTTTCGATAGAGCCGGTGGAGCGGAACCGCAGCACCCAGGTGTTGCCGGCATCCAGCTGGGCCTGAATATCCTCCATGGGCCGGTCGCGCCACATGGCGTAAGCGCCGTAGTAGCCGGTGGTCTCCTTATTGGCCTCCTGCTTTTCCCGCATGGCGGCCAGCTCCTCTTCCGTG
The DNA here is from genome assembly GCA_045595945.1 of Faecousia sp. Classification (GTDB taxonomy): domain Bacteria; phylum Bacillota; class Clostridia; order Oscillospirales; family Oscillospiraceae; genus Faecousia. Next base: position 23,323 of record JAZOBL010000040.1, on the reverse strand, counting down.
CAGAAGCAGGGATAGGCCATACCCTCGGATACCAGTTTCTTGGCGTACACGTGATAGATGGCGGCTCTCTGGCGCTGACGGTAGGGCCCATACTCGCCTGCGTCGCCGTCGATGGTGGCGCCTTCGTCAAAGCAGATGCCGGAGTGCTTCAGGGTGTTGATCAGCACCTCCACCGCGCCGGGAACTTCCCGCTTGGCATCGGTATCCTCCACCCGCAGGAACAGCACGCCGCCGCTCTGATGAGCCATCCGCTCGGAGGTCAGACCCTGCACCAGATTGCCCAGATGGACAAAGCCGGTAGGGGAGGGGGCCATCCGGGTGACAACAGCGCCCTCGGGCACATTCCGCAGGGGATATTTCTCTTCCAGGGTCTCGGGAGTATCCGTCACCTGGGGAAACAGCAAATTGGCTAAAGCCTGATAATCCATAATCGTTACCTCATTTGCAAAAATTCTGCCAATACTATACCATAGGAAACGGGGAAAAGTCAATTTATCGTTGCGTTTTTGTCCCGGCTGTGGTAAAATACAGGAAATTCTAAAAAAAGAAGGATTCGTTATGGAAGAAGTAGCAAAGAAAAGAATGTTATCCGGCATCCAGCCCAGCGGTGATCTGCATCTGGGCAATTACTTAGGTGCCATTAAGAATTGGAGCAGCCGTGCCGAGCAGTATGAGTGCTTCTATTTTATGGCGGATATGCACACCATCACTGTGCGCCAGACTCCCGCGGATCTGCGTCGCAGAACTTTGGAGCAGCTGGCCCAGTATATTGCCTGCGGTCTGGATCCGGAGAAGAATACTCTGTTTGTCCAGAGCCATGTGCACCAGCACGCAGAGCTGGGTTGGGTGCTGAACTGCTATACCATGTTTGGCGAGCTAAACCGTATGACCCAGTTTAAGGACAAGTCTGCCAAGAACGCAGAGAATATCAACGGTGGTCTGTTCACCTATCCTGCCTTGATGGCAGCGGATATTTTGCTGTATCAGCCGGATCTGGTGCCTGTGGGTCACGACCAGAAACAGCACTGTGAGCTGACCCGGGATGTTGCCCAGCGCTTTAACGGCATCTACGGGGATGTGTTTAAGATCCCCGAGCCCTTCATTCCCGAGACCGGTGCCCGGGTCATGAGTTTGAATGCCCCGGATAGCAAGATGAGCAAGTCCATGCCCGAGGGGTGCGTCTTCCTGATGGAAAGCCCTGAGGATATCCAGCGGAAGTTCAAGCGGGCCATTACCGACTCCGACACGGAGAATTGTGTCCGCTTTGCCCCGGAGGAAAAGCCCGGTGTGGCCAACCTTATGAGCATTTACTCTGCCGTCACCGGTAAGCGCTTCGAGACCATTGAAGCCGAGCTGGCAGGACAGGGCTACGGTAAGTTTAAGCCCCTGGTGGGTGACGCGGTCATCGAGACTCTGCGCCCCATTCGGGAGGAGTCCCAGCGCCTGCTCAAGGATAAGGCGTATCTGGAAAGTGTCTACCGGGCCGGTGCGGAAAAGGCAGGCTATGTTGCGGAAAAGACCCTGCGAAAGGTCTATAAAAAGATCGGCTTCTTAGCCAGATAATGATCAAAGGGAGCGCGATGCGCTCCCTTTTTGTAAAGTTATAGAAAACAGTACAGCGCCAGTGTCAGCAGGGAAGTGTTCCGGTCCTCCGGCTTGTCACCTGCCATCAGCAGCAACAGTAGCACCACGATCAGATCACCGGTATCAAAGTCCTTAGGCAGCAGCTGCTTGAGAAATCCCATGGGACTGCTGTGTACCGGGATCTTGTGGGGCGGATGCTCCGGGGCATGATGCTCCTCCGGCTGTCTGGGGGGATTGACCGGTGGAGGCGGTGGGCTGGATTCTGCCACCCGATTGCGCCGGTGAGAACCGTCCTGCTGGGGAATATAGCGGTTATACATACTCATCACCTGCCCGCAAAGATCCCAGAACCAGGGAGGCCATGCCCGCCAGCTTGGCTGCCCGCATGGCCTTTTGTAGTTTTGCAATCCGCTGAGGACTTAGGTATGGCCCCAACGCCTGCAGCAGCGCCTGCTGGTTGCCGTCGATCCGGGCCTTTCCCAATAGAGGCCCCAGCTTTTGCAAAATGGACAAGTCCGGATCCGGACTTTGAACAGGCGGTGGCTGCTCCGGCGGGGATTGAAACTGCTGGGCCATGGCCATGATCTGCTGCATCATGTCCGGGTTTCCCAGAATCGCCCCGAGCTTGGATTCCATATCGTCCATGGGTCATCCCCCCAGATCTTTCAGCAGCTTTTGCGCCTCCGGGGAGGACAGCACAGAGCGCAGGGTCTCTCCGGCCTGTGCATAATTTCCGCTGGTGGCTTGGCTGACCGCCTGCTGCAGCCGTGCCGGGTCATTTTGCCGGAGCATGGCAAGCAGCTGTTGACCGGCAGGGCTTTGCGCCAGCCGCTTGATTTCCTCCATAGAAAAATCCTGAGATTTTTTCTGCACGATGATTGCCTCCTGTCTGAAAGCCTGCTATAATAAATACTCAGCTACTACAAACAGGATATGCTGGGGGAGGGCATTTGGTGCATCATGAGAATACTGATTTTTTCTGATTCCCATTCGTCTCTGCGATTTATGCGCCGATGTGTGGAAATACTAAAACCGGATACCCTCATTCATTTGGGTGACCATTATGACGACGGCCAGGCCATTGGAGAGGAATTTCCCCAGCTTGCCATCCACCAGGTAGCGGGTAACTGTGACCGATACCGCTGCCCTGTCCACGCCAGAACCATGCTGTGCTACCCAGTCGGTGGCGTGATGCTTTATATGACCCACGGCCATGAGCAGCGGGTGAAGCAGGGAATAGGGGGTCTTGTTGCAGAGGCCCGGCGCTACGGCGCAGCCGCTGCCCTGTATGGACACACCCATGTGCCGGACTGCCACCGGGAGGAAGACGGTCTATGGGTCTTAAACCCCGGCAGCTGCGGCTACGGACCCGGCTCTGCGGGTCTGATCGAAACAGAAGACGGAACCATCAAAACCTGCCGGCTCATCGGCCCGGCTGATTTGGAGGAAGCATTATGATTCTGACCATTGATATCGGCAATTCCAATATTGTTCTGGGCGGTGTCCGGGATGAGGAGATCGTGTTTGAGGCCCGCCTGCGGACAGAGGCCACCAAGACCTCCGACCAGTACTGCGTGGATCTGAAGATCCTGCTGGATGTGTACGGCATCCAGGCGCAGGAGATCGAGGGCAGCATTATTTCGTCCGTGGTGCCTCAGGTGCTCAACTCTTTCCAGACGGCGGTAAAGAAGCTCACTGGCAAAACAAGCATGGTGGTGGGTCCCGGTCTGAAGACCGGCCTGGATATTCGGTTGGAGAACCCCGGTCAGACCGGCGCGGATCTGGTGGTGGCGGATGTGGCTGCCCTGAAAGAGCATAAGCCTCCGATGATCGTCATCGATATGGGTACGGCTACCACTATGTCTGTGTTGGATCAAAACGGCGCTCACATCGGCGGCTGTATTATCCCGGGCGTGAAGATCTCCCTGGATGCCCTTACTGACCGGACGGCCCTGCTGCCCGGTCTGCAGCTGGATCAGCCTAAGCGGGCAATCGCCAGAAATACCATCGACGCAATGCGTTCCGGTATTATGATGGGTACGGCGTCCATGCTGGACGGTATGGTGGAGCGGATGGAGCAGGAGTTGGGCTGCAAGACCACAGTGATTGTCACCGGCGGTATCGCCAAGTTTATTGTGCCCTTATGCAAGACACCGATGATCTACGATAAGGATTTGCTGATCAAGGGTCTGGCTGCCCTGTATCGGGACAATAAGCGCAAGTAATTACACCAGTACCGCCAGCAGTAAAAATGCGGCAGCAAGCCCAATGCCGCTGGCAATCACCAGGGCGGTGTCCAAAAACCGCTGCAGCAGCTGCCGCCGGGTGGCTGCATTGGGATAGGGGAGCTTGGGCATAGCAGGGTAATTGGGTTTACAGACAGCAGTTTTCATGGGAATAACCTCCTTGATTGACTTTGATGTCATCAGGATACCATGAAATTGGTACAATAAAACGTACGGAATAACCGTGCCTTGCATAAACGGCCTCATTATGGTATAATAAATGAAAAGAATTCTGGAGGTGGGCTATCAAATGTCTCAGAATAAGAATGAAGCATCCTTTCGAGCAACAGTATCTGCCATTGGCAGTGTAATATCCATGGTGGCCCGATGGGCCTACCGGCTGCGGGGCATCATCTTGGCGATCCCCGTGGGTGTGTGCGCGTTCTTTTTGGCACTGCGGAATATTCGGGTGCTGCCGGATCCTGTTGGCATCAATCTGCTTGCCAGCGGAGAGTATCAGTTTATGGTCAGCAAGGGCGTGGCGGTGATGATCCCCCTGGCCATCACTGCGGCGTGTCTTTTGCTGGTATTCATTTGCCGGAAGACCCTGTATCCCTGGTTGATCAGCGTCTTCTCATTGGTGCTGCCCCTGCTAATCTGGCTGACCAATGTATTTCCCTCGTGATCACAAGCTGCGCTGCTGTAAGCAGTGCAGCTTATTTTATGAAGAAAGGGTTGGCGTAAGCCAACCCTTTTCGTTATTGATTGATCAGCTCCACCAGCTCGTCCATAGTGTGGGCGATGGCAATCGCGCCTGCTTGCTCCATTTCCTCGATACTGCCGTAGCCCCAGGAAACGCCGATGGTGGGGATGTCATGCTCTGCTGCGCCCAGCACATCAAATTTGGTGTCGCCTACCATAAGCATATCTTTCGGCGTGCCGATTTGGTTCAATAAGTAGGCAATCACATCGGATTTGTGAGACCGGGTGCCGTCCAGAGTGGCGCCGCAGATGACCTCAAAAAAACCGGACAGGTCGAAATGCTCCAGCACCTCCAGAGCGGTGACCTCCGGCTTGGAGGTGGCAACGAACAGCCGATGACCTTGCGCTTTCAGCGTGGAAAGTGCCTCACGAATGCCGGGGTAGGGGAAGTTTTCGAATTTGCCCTCCACCACATAGCGGCTGCGGAACACATCAATGGCCTCCTGTGCCCGATCCTCCGGCACACCAAACCGAATAAAGGTCTTATCCAGCGGCGGCCCCACAAAGACCCCCATCTCCTCCCGGGGCGGCACAGGCAGACCGAAATGCTCCAATCCCAAAATGGCGCAGTTGATAATGCCTTCGCCGGAATCGGTGAGTGTTCCGTCTAAATCAAAGAGTACAAATTTCTTGCCCATATAAGGAACTCCTGTAGTTTTTTTATGAATTATATCATAAAAAACGCAAGATGGCAACCAAGTTAGAATGACAGTAGTGCTGTAGTTTAAATAGCAAAAGCCGACCACTTTATGGTGTTCTGCTTTTGCTGTCTATGGGCTACGAAAAAGATATTTTCGGCAGTTTTGCGTATAACTTCGAACTCTCGCAAAAAGTTAAATCATCCGCGGAGCGGATACCTATACTTCTTCACTATTCACTATTACTTATTACTTCCCAAAAATCGACCTCAGAGAAAAGTGAAGAGTGAATAGTTAAGAGTGAAAAAGTAAAAATCGACAAACCTCTGTCGAGATTTGTCGATTTTTGGCGGAGAGTTAGGGATTCGAACCCTAGGTTCCTTGCGGAATCACTAGTTTTCAAGACTAGCTCCTTAAACCACTCGGACAACTCTCCATGCTTAGCAAATCATATCAAAGACTTTGCCAAAAGTCAAGGATTGCGTCCGGGTTTACTTTTTACCCAGCAGCCAAAATCCCAGATAGCCCAGGGTCATGCCCACAAGATTCAAGATCCAGTCATCCACATCAAAGCTGCCCAGCAGGGTAAACAGCTGAATGGTCTCCACCAGAAAGATCGCGCCGGTGCAGGTGACGAAAAAACGGAAGAAACTCCGCTGCTTTCTCCACAGCCGGGGCAGCAGCCAGCCGGCGGGTATAAACAGCAGCACATTGCCTGCCAGATTGATGAAACAGTGACGCACCAAATAGGGATTGCTGCCGGTTTTCAGCACATACAGATAGTTGCCGATGGTGTAAAGGGGCTGCAGATTCACATTCTGCCGCAGCTGCTCCCGGTAGGATAGACCCGCTGTCCATCCGGAGGAGCGGCCAAACAGCAGCCACAGCATGGCAGCGCTGTACAATAGGAACAGAAAGCGCCACAGGGCCTCCCAGGTTTTCTTGTTTTTCGCCATAGCTTACCCCCGGCGCTTTTTGGGAGCAGCCTTTTTGGGTGGGACTGCTTTTGCTTTTTCGGTGGGCGCAGGCGGGGTTTTTCGTCCGGCGGCGGGCTTGGCAGACGGTTTCTTTCCCGGTGCCTTGGGCGGGGCTTTATAGCCACCGGCTCTGGGTGGCACGGCCCGGATTAGGCACTTAGGTCCGGAGCCAATCAAATCTTCCCGGTGGGCCTTCAGCAAGGCCTCCCGGACAAGATAGTAATTCTTGGGGTTTCGATACTGGATCAGCGCCCGCTGCATAGCCTTTTCGTGGGGATCGGTGGGCACATAGACCTTGTCCATTGTTCTGGGATCCAGACCGGTGTAGTACATTACCGTCGACAGGGTAGAAGGGGTGGGGTAGAAGTCCTGTACCTGCTCCGGGTTGTATCCCATATCCCGGATGTATTCGGCCAGCTCCACGGCCTCCTGCATGGTAGAACCGGGGTGGCTGGACATCAGGTAGGGTACTAAGAACTGGTTCATGCCGTACTGCTTGTTTAGCGCCCGGTACTTTTCCACGAACCGGTTATAGACGGCATTTCGGGGCTTACCCATCCGGTCCAGCACCTTGTCGGACACATGTTCCGGGGCTACCTTCAGCTGACCGGAGATGTGGAATTGTACCAACTCCTTAAAGAAGGTATCCTTCCTGTCTGCCAAAAGATAGTCAAACCGGATGCCGCTACGGACGAAGACCTTCTTCACACCAGGGATCTTCCGGAGCTTCCGCAGCAGTGCGATATAGTCAGAATGGTCTGCCTTCATATTCTTGCAGGGGGTGGGATACAGGCACTGCCGACCGCCGCAAGCGCCTTTGACCAGCTGTTTTTCGCAGGCAGGGTGACGGAAGTTGGCGGTAGGGCCGCCCACATCGTGGATGTAGCCTTTGAAATCCTTATCCTTCACCATCAGCTCAGCCTCTGCCAGAATGGATTCGTGGCTGCGGGTCTGGATGATCCGCCCCTGATGGAAGGTCAGGGCGCAGAAAGAGCAAGCACCGAAGCAACCCCGGTTGCTTACCAGGCTGAATTTCACTTCCTCAATGGCAGGCACGCCCCCGGCTTTCTCATAGCTGGGATGGTAGGTGCGCATATAGGGCAGAGCGTAGACTGCGTCCATTTCCTCCGTGGTCAGAGGCTTCTGTGGCGGATTCTGTACCACAAATTCCTTGCCGTAAGGCTCTGCCAGTCGCTTGGCGGTAAAGGGGTCGCAGTTGCTGTACTGAGTCTTAAAGCTGGCGGCATATTCCTGCTTGCTGGACTTGAGCTTCTCAAACCCAGGCAGAATGATTGTGGGTAGACTGTCGTCCAGAGATTCGGTTTTGTACACCGTGCCGTCAATGTAGGTGATGTCTTTTGCATCCATGCCGGAGTTGAGGGCGTCGGCGATCTCCACAACGCTCTTTTCACCCATGCCGTACATCAGCAGATCCGCCTGGGAGTCCAGCAAAATAGAGCGTTTAAGACTCTCAGACCAGTAATCGTAGTGAGCCATCCGGCGCAGGCTGGCTTCAATGCCGCCAATGAGGATGGGTATATCCTTGTACACCTGCCGGATCAGATTGCAGTAGACAACGGTGGCGTAATCCGGCCGCTTGCCCATAATGCCCCCGGGGGTAAAAGCATCCGCCTTCCGGTGATGCTTGGTGACAGAATAGTGGTTTACCATAGAGTCCATATTGCCGCCGGTCACCAAAAAGCCCAGTCGGGGTCTGCCAAGGGCGGTGACGGACTTGGGATTCTTCCAATCCGGCTGGGAGAGAATACCTACGGAATAACCGGCGTTTTCCAGCACCCGGCTGATGATGGCGTGGCCGAAGGAGGGGTGATCTACATAAGCATCGCCGATAATGTAGACGAAGTCGCACTGACTCCAGCCTCTGGTCTCCATATCCTGTTTGCAGATCGGTAAAAAGTCCATGAGAGATCCCTCCCCAAGTGTTTTTATTCAGTATAGCATTAAAATAAGAAAAAGGAAAGAGAAACTGCCACGATTCTGGATAGGAACAGAAAAAGACAGAGTTCGCCCGGGAGACCCGGGAAAGAAAAACGAGAAAATTATTTCAAAAAACAGAAAAACGTGTTGACAAATCCGGTGGAACATGATACTATATCCAAGCGCCAAGGGAAACCGTGGCAACATATATGCGCGAGTGGTGGAATTGGTAGACTCGCTAGATTCAGGTTCTAGTGTTCACTGCGGACGTGCGGGTTCAAGTCCCGCCTCGCGCACCAGAAAGAAAGTCGTCTCAATCGAGGCGGCTTTTTCTTATGTGAAAAGGAATTGAACCTTTCACAGCGTAAATGCCCTGTGTTAGATATGATGATTTAAGATGGAAAGGCGCAACCTTGCAATGCAAGGCTGCGCCTGTTTCTATAAAAGGATCAGACATTGAACAGAAAATTGACGATGTCGCCGTCCTTCATTACATATTCCTTGCCTTCGCTGCGGACCAGACCCTTGGCCTTGGCGTTTGCCATAGTGCCTTGCACCTTCATATCCTCAAAGGCGATCACCTCTGCACGGATGAAGCCCCGTTCAAAGTCCGTGTGGATCTTACCTGCGGCTTGGGGAGCTTTTGTACCCTTCTTGATGGTCCAGGCCCGGCATTCGTCAGAACCGGCGGTCAAGAAGGAAATCAGACCCAGCAGAGCATAGGAGGAGCGGATCAGCCGGTCAAGACCGGACTCAGCCACGCCCAGATCTTCCATAAACATTGCCTTTTCCTCAGGGTCGTCCAGCTCGGCAATGTCTGCCTCCAGCTTGGCGCAGATAGGGATCAGCTGGCTGCCTTCAGCCTCAGCCAGGGCCTTCACCGCCATAAAGTGGCGGTTGCTCTCCGGCTTGTTGATCTCGTTTTCTGCCAAGTTCGCTACATAAATGGTTTTCTTTAGAGTCAGCAGGTCAGATGTGCCGATGAGAGCCATATCGTCATCACTGCCGTCGAAGGTCCGGGCCAGCTTGCCTTCGTTCAAATGCTTCAAAAGCTCAGTAAACAGGTCAGCTTCCTTCTGGAACTTCTTGTCGCCGCCCTTGCAGGCCTTCAACGCCTTGTCGATGCGGCGCTCCACCATTTCGATGTCGGCCATCACCAGCTCCAGATTGATGATATCGATGTCCCGCAATGGGTCGGTGCTGCCCTCCACATGGGTCACATTGGAATCCTCAAAGCAGCGGACCACATGGACGATGGCGTCGGTGGTGCGGATGTTGGAAAGGAACTTGTTACCCAGGCCTTCACCCTTGGATGCGCCCTTCACCAGACCTGCGATATCCACAAACTCGATTACCGCCGGGGTGAACTTCTTGGGGTTGTGCAACTGAGCCAGCCAGTCCAGCCGCTCATCGGGTACGGACACTACGCCCACATTGGGGTCGATGGTGCAGAAAGCATAGTTGTCGGCAGGGACGCCGGCGTTGGTGATGGCATTAAACAGAGTGGATTTGCCCACATTTGGTAGGCCTACGATACCTAGCTTCATATATTAAAAACTCCTTTGTTCACAATACTTTTTGATGACAGCATAGAATGATTTACACCAATTCTACACCATTACACTTAATCTTGACTAATTCTATCATACATAATTGAAATGTTCAATAACTACAAAGTGGTTTTGTCTGAAAAAATAGATACTGTCCGACTTGCGATGTATTTTGCTATAAAATAAATATTTGAATTACAACACGCCCTGCCTTTATATTAGGCAGGGCGTGTTGTGATTTGATTACAGACTTTTAACGACGGATTGTCTTTTGTACGAGATCGCCGTAGACCGGAGTAGCCAACCCAAAGCCGCCGGATACCGTGAGGATCTGACCGGTGGTATAGGCAGAGGCGTCGCTGGCAAAGTAGCAGACGGCTTCCGCAATTTCCTCCGGCAGGCCTATACGGCCCAAGGGAATATGTTTCATAAACAGATTTCGGAAATCCTCAGTCAAATGCTTTTCTACTGCTTCTGTGGCAGTCATACCGGGTAGGATGGCATTGCACCGGATATGGTGCTTGGCCTCCTGTACGGCGACAAGCTTTGTCAGATAGTTGATCGCTGCCTTGCTTGTTCCGTAGGCGACCTGCGAAATATCCGGCACCTGACCGCCTACAGAAGAAATATTGATGATACTGCCGCTATTGTTTGCCATGTGCTTTGCCGCAGCCTGGCTGGCCATAAAAACGCTTCGCAAATTCAAATTCACGGTATCCAGGAAGACTTGTGGATCGGTACCCGCAAAATCCAAGTCTTTTCCGGGATTGGATGTGCCGAAATTGTTGACCAGAACATCGATGCGACCGGCATCCCGGACTACATCTTCTACCATAGTGGTGAAGGTTTCGGGTTTGGTGGCATCGTTGTACACGCATTTTACGCCATTGATGGTGTTTGCAATTTCCTGCGCCCGTTCCATATCCCGGGCGGCCATATAGACCCGAGCGCCTTCCTCAGCGCATTTCTTTACAATAGCCAAACCGATTCCTCGGGTAGAAGCGGTCACAAGAATAACTTTATTTTGTAATCTCATATCAGGACTCCTTTATAACTTTTCGTTTTGGTAGGAACGCAACTGCCACAATGCCCAACGCTACACACAGCAGCTCTGCGATTGCTAGGTAATGAATGGATGCAACTGCAGCAGTGGGCTCAGCTGTGCCTGCAGCAATTCTTCCTGTGATCTGATTGGTAAACAACGGGACAAACACAGCGACTCCAAAAGGTGCGGCCAGATCCCGGAACAGACCGTATGTGCCTGTTCCTACGCCTGCCTCCTGTGGTGTCAAGCCAGATAAGACGACTTTCATAAAGATGGTGCCGTTTCCACCCAGTCCGAAGCCAAGAACACCAAGAGAAGCCATCAGCAGCAGTACAGAGGTGGTTTCTGTAAACAACAGCAGAATCCCGCACCCAATCCCGGTCAATAGGAAGGAACCTATAAGGATCCGCTTTGGGTCAAATCTATCTGCCAACGGCCCCAAAACAACCGCGCCTAAAGACATGCCTACATACATGACAGAGATAGCATAGCCGGAGATGGCGGTGTTGTTTGGTTGCGTGTAATTGACAAAGACGATGGTGTTTGTCATATTTGCCTGCATGAGTCCCTGGGTCAAAAATAGAGCCAGCACACTTAAGATAAAAGCATTCCGCTTGATAAAGCTGCCCGACAGGATGGGATGGGAACTTTTTCTTTCCGCAAGGGCAAGACCCGCCAGACTGACAATTGCAAGAATCAGCACAATGAGAAACGGAGTGGATGTCCAACCGAAGTTTTGCCCAAAGGATGGGACACACAGCAGCAAACTGAAGAAGACCAGAATTAAAACTGCGCCGGATACATCAAAGTTTTGCAGCGGTTTCTTTATGGAGACTTGATTGCGGGAAGTGAGGAAACAGGCGGCAAAAACACCTGTACAAATAGCAACACATACCCAAAGCATACTACGCCAGCCATAAGAAGAAACGATCAGTCCGCCAATGGTTGGCCCGATAATAACAGACGCACTGGAAAGCAGCATATACAGGGAAAATCCCTTTGCGATTTTGTCTTGCGGAAATTCGGTCGCAATATAGGCAAGGATCACAGGCCCCATTGCCGCCGTGCCGATACCCACGATAAACCGGGCTACCATCATAAACACAAGGGAGTTTGCCAGAGCGGACAGTACATTTCCCAAGGTGAATACTGCAATACCCAAGAGCAAGGTCTTTCTGCGCCCGATCACATCACCGACCTTGCCAAGGATCGGTGCGCAGGCGGCGGTGGACATAGCCTGTGCCAAAGCCGTCCATGTGGTGTTATTATAGGCAATCCCAATGTCCTGCACAAAGGCAGGGCCTAAAACCGTAGAAAAGCCGCCCACCAAACCAATCAAAAGAGCTGCTAATGCGTATGGAATAAATCCGCGTTTATATGACATCTGTTCACATCCTTTTGCAAATAGTATGTCCAGACTTTTATGCATTATTGCGGTTAGTCTGGACACACTTTTTGTAGGAGGGATAAATTATGAAACAGAAATTTTTGATTTGTCAGCATTGCGGCAACATCGTGGCTATGATCCGGGATAAAGGGGTTCCGGTCTACTGCTGCGGCGAAGAAATGCAGGAGCTGATTCCCGGTACAACAGAAGCATCCGGGGAGAAACATATCCCGGTATACCAGGTGGAGGGTAATACCGTCCATGTAACAGTAGGCTCTGTTGAGCACCCTATGACCCAGGAACACTATATCGAATGGGTGTGTCTGGAAACAGAACACGGTATACAGTATGCTCATCTTGACCCGGACGATAAGCCAAAAGCCAAGTTTTCCATCTGTGATGGGGATGAAGTCCGGGCAGTGTACGCATTTTGTAATCAACACGATTTATGGAGGAAGTAAGTATGTCAATGATCAATAAGGAAATTTCCGATTTCCGCACCTACGCCTATCACGAAAATGACTTTAAGTTTGTAAGCAAGGAAGACATCCTTGGTAAGTGGAGCGTCTTTTTCTTCTATCCTGCGGACTTTACCTTTGTATGTCCCACAGAATTGGAGGATCTGGCGGACAAGTACGAGCAGTTCCGGGCTATCGGCTGTGAAGTCTATTCTGTGTCAACCGACACCCATTTTGTCCACAAGGCATGGCACGATGCATCCGAGCGAATCAAGAAGATCAATTATCCCATGCTGGCCGATCCCACCCACAGCATTTCCAAGGATTTCAAGGTGCTGATTGAAACGGATGGTCTTGCAGAGCGCGGCACGTTTATCATCAATCCCGAGGGCAAGATCGTGGGTTATGAAGTGACTGCCGGCAATGTGGGCAGAAACGCAGAGGAGCTGCTGCGCAAGGTACAGGCCTGCCAGTTTGTCCATGCCCACGGTGATCAAGTTTGTCCTGCCAACTGGAAACCCGGCGCAGAGACACTGAAGCCCAGTTTGGATATGGTGGGTCAGCTTTAAGTCGGTAAGGCCGACAGCTAATTCGTGCTTGGTTGGTCAGTATTCGTTACACCTTTGGGTACCGCTCGGTAACGCAACATTTCTAGTCAAAGTAGGGAGAATAATATGAAAAATCTATACGATGTTATTATCGTTGGCGGCGGCCCTGCGGGGCTGACCGCCGCGCTGTACCTTGCCCGAGCCAAATACCGGGTGCTGGTTTTGGAAAAAGAGCAGTTTGGCGGGCAAATCGCCATTACCCATGAGGTAGTGAACTATCCCGGTATTGCCAAAACCAGCGGCAAAGCCTTGACCGATACTATTCAGCAACAGGCGGAACACTTCGGTGCGGAATTTATATTGGCAGAAGCTACCGGTTTTGACCTTAACGGGGATTTCAAGACCGTTCGTACCAATAAAGGAGATTACCGTTGCTTTGGAATCCTGCTTGCAACCGGCGCCCATCCGAGAACCGTTGGATTCAAAGGCGAGGAAGAACACAAGGGCCGGGGCGTTGCCTACTGCGCCACCTGCGACGGTGAGTTCTTTACAGGAAAAGAAATTTTCGTTGTCGGCGGTGGCTATGCGGCGGCAGAGGAAAGCGTATTCCTGACAAAGTTTGCCAAACATGTGACCATCTTAGTTCGCAAAGATGATTTCTCCTGCGCCGCGTCCGTTGCTGATCAGGCGAAGAACCACGAAAAGATCACCGTACTGTATAACACAGTGATGGAGGAAGTGTCCGGTGAGAACGGACTGACCTACGCCCGGTATAAAAACACCGCCACCGGTGAGGTGGCGGAGTATAAGAGCGAGGAATCCTTTGGCGTCTTTGTCTTTGCCGGGTATGCACCGGCTACGGAGGCGGTCAAGGGAATCGTGGAGCTGAATGAGCAGGGATATATTGTCACTGACGCATCTCAGAAGACCAGCGTTGAGGGCGTATATGCTGCCGGTGATGTGTGCATCAAGCCCTTACGGCAGGTAGTGACAGCCACCAGCGACGGCGCATTGGCAGCAACAGAACTGGAGAAGCATGTCGCTGCAGTACACAGAAAGACAGGACTGCGTGCCGATGCGCCTGTTCAGAAGCAGGGTAAAACAACGGTTACAGTCGATGCACAGAAAGAAGCAGAATCCAGCGAACTGTTTACAGCAGAAATGCGACAGCAGTTGGATAGCGTATTCAACCGAATGGAAAAACCGCTTTTGCTGAAACTCTATTTGGACAGCCGTCCGGTTTCTGAAGAATTGGAGCAGTTTATCACAGCCCTTACCGCGCTATCTAATAAGCTTGCAATAGATGTGGCTGACAGACAAGCGGATGTAGCCTTTACCCCCTGCGTGGAAGTGTGCCAAGCAGATGGCACACCCACAGGTCTCGCTTTCCACGGTGTACCCAGCGGCCATGAGTTTACTTCCTTCGTACTGGGATTGTACAATGCCGCAGGCCCCGGGCAGGCTCTGGATGAAGCTACTCGGGAACAGATCGCTGCCATTACGAACAAAACAGAAATCAAAATCCTGGTTACGCTGTCGTGTACGATGTGTCCGGATCTGGTAGTGGCGGCACAGCGAATTGCCGCAGCCAATCCAAATGTTACCGCTCATGTGTATGACGTTCGCCATTTTGAAAATCTTAAAAATCAGTACAATGTGATGAGCGTGCCATGTATGGTCATAAACGATGATAAGATATCTTTTGGAAAAAAGAATGTGTTGCAGATTCTTGAGATGCTTCATTAAAAAATATACAGGTAATAGCAAACACCCCGCCCTTTCACAATAATGTGTAGGACGGGGTGCTGCTTTGATACAATCAAAGCAGAGGGTGTTGATTAATAAACAACATCCTCTGTAAACATCGCGTATTCGACCGGGCTGCCCAACATATCCTGCTGATATAAGCAGAAGATGATTTTTGACGCAACGACCGCCCCTGCCGAACGGCAGGGGCGGGCGTGAAATATATGCATTACTTTTTCCGGTGGTAGACCTTGGCCAGACCGCCTTCGCTGGTTTCCCGGAAGCGGTGGTTCAGATTCACGCCGGTCTCATGCATGGCCCGCAGAACCATATCGTAGCTGATGTTCCGGGAGCCGGTGAGGAAATAGCTTAAATTGCAGGCGTTCATAGCCCGCATGGCGGCCACCGCATTACGCTCAATGCAGGGGATCTGCACCAAACCGCAGATGGGATCGCAGGTCAGCCCCAGATGGTGCTCCATGGCTACCTCGGCGGCATATTCCACCTGATCCAGATTTTGACCGTACAGCTCAGCCAATGCGGCAGCGGCCATGGAACAGGCAGTGCCGATCTCTGCCTGACAGCCGGCCTCAGCGCCGGAAATGGAGGCGTTGCGCTTGGTAAGAGAGCCGATAATGCCGGCAGTGGCCAGCGCCCGGGCGATCTGCAGATCAGTAAAGCCCTTAGTGTCCTGGGCGTATTTCAAAACAGCCGGCAGCACACCGCAAGCGCCGCAGGTGGGGGCGGTGGCGATGGTGCCGTTGTCTGCGTTCTGCTCCGCTACCGCGTAGGCATAAGCACCGATCTGGCGGAATTCATCCATGGCCGGGGACTGGGAATCCGACTTCTGCTCGTAGAGGAACTTGGCCTTTCGCTGTACTTTCAGACCGCCGGGCAGCGTTCCTGTGGCGGATAGGCCTTCGGCGATGGACCGCTTCATGACCTGCCAGATGTCAAGCAGGAATTCCCAGATCTCCTCACCCTCGTTCAGCTCCACATAGTCGCTGAGGGTCTCAATATAGCGCCACTTGCAGAAATCCGCGATCTCCGCAAAGGAATTCTCCGGATACACCTCCGGGGAGTCCAGATGGCTCTGACCGGGGATCTTGATGTCACCGCCGCCGATGGACTCCACCCGCAGAGTGGCAACAGCTTCCCCGTCCCGGATGGCAGAGAAGTCCATGGTGTTGGGGTGATAGCCTTCCGGTGATTCCGGGGAAAAGATGATCTCCGTAGGTACAGGTGCCAGAACCTGCCGGATCACTCGGTCCGTGCCGTGTCCTACGCCGGTCTTGCTCAAAGAGCCGTATAGTACCACCCGGAAGCTCTCCGCCTCCGGATGGGTGTCTTTGAAATAGCGGGCGGCGCGTTCCGGTCCCATGGTGTGGGAGGAGGAGGGGCCTTTGCCAACTTTGTAAATCTCGCGGATGGATTTCATAAACGGAACCTCCGGCTAATCTTTCGTTTTCAACAGTATATCAAATTTTGCGGGAAAATACAATGGGGAAAACTATTCCTGCTGCAATGCCGCCAACGACAGCTCTCCTGCCAGCTTAAACAGACTGTCACTAAGTACCTGCTCTAAGGAAATGCCGGCGATCTGGGCCACATGGGTATAGAAAAGAGCCACGGCAGGCTCCAGTAAAAGCGTTACCTGAGTCATGACTTCCTCCTAAAAAACTTGTGATTCATCCTATGCAGATGCTTGACAGGCGTGCTACAATAAATAATACGAAAGATCGCAAAAATTTGCAGAGGTGAAAAGAAATGGCAAAAGAGAAAAAGGTGGAACAGATTACCGATATGGAGGTAGACTTTGCCCAATGGTTCACAGATGTGTGCAAAAAGGCGCAGCTGATTGATTACTCCTCCATCAAGGGTGTGTTTATTTACCGTCCCTATGGCTATGCCATCTGGGAGAATATCCAGAGCATCATGGACAAGGAATTCAAGAAGCAGGGCGTGGAGAATGTCTATATGCCCCTGCTGATCCCCGAATCCCTGCTGCAGAAGGAGAAGGACCATGTGGAGGGCTTTGCTCCTGAGTGCGCTTGGGTCACCTTGGGTGGCGGCGAGCGGCTGGAGGAGAAGTATGCCATCCGTCCCACCTCCGAAACGCTGTTCTGTGAGCATTTTGCCAATGTGCTGCAGACCCACCGCCAACTGCCTATGAAGTACAATCAGTGGTGCAGCGTACTGCGCTGGGAGAAGACTTCCCGTCCCTTCCTGCGTCACAGAGAGTTCCTGTGGCAGGAAGGTCATACCATCCACGCCACCGCTGAGGAGGCGCAGGCCTTTACCGAGACCATGCTCAATGTCTATGCTGACTTCTGTGAGAATGTGCTGGCTATGCCCGTGACCCGGGGTCAGAAGACTGAGAAGGAAAAGTTCAACGGCGCAGAGGCTACCTATACTATCGAGTGTATGATGCACGACCGGAAGGCTCTGCAGGCCGGTACGTCCCACTACTTCGGCGACGGCTTTGCCAAGGCCTTTGAGATCGAGTTCACCGATAAGAACAATCAGAAGACCAATCCCCACGAGACCTCCTGGGGTGTATCCACCCGTCTGATTGGCGGTATCATCATGACCCACGGCGATAACAACGGTCTGGTGCTGCCTCCTAAGGTTGCCCCCATTCAGGCAGTGATCCTGCCCATCGCCCAGCATAAGGAGGGCGTTCTGGAGGCTGCCGAGGGCATCAAGAACCGTCTGGCTGCTGCCGGCTTCCGGGTAAAGCTGGATGACTCCGACAACTCTATGGGCTGGAAGTGTGCTGAGTACGAGATGAAGGGCGTGCCCCTGCGGGTGGAGTGCGGTCCCCGGGATCTGGAGAACGGCCAGGTGGTGCTGGTTCGCAGAAACGACGGCGAGAAGACCGTTGTGAAGCTGGAAGACCTGGAATCTGCCGTGGCTCAGCAGCTGGAGCTGGTGCATCAGGGAATGTTTGCCAAGGCCAAGAAGAATCTGGAAGACCACATTTATGAGGCACACTCTCTGGAGGAGGCCAAGCAGCTGCAGGAAGAAAACGGCGGCTTCATTAAGACCATGTGGTGCGGCGAGCTGGAGTGCGAGCTGAAGATGAAGGAGCACGCCGGCATGTCCTCCCGCTGCATGCCCTTCAACCAGGAGAACCTGGGCGATGTTTGCCCCATCTGCGGCAAGCCTGCCAAGAAGATGGTCCTCTGGGGCGTGGCATATTAAAAAAGCTAAAACAGGGCTGCGGAAGCAGCCCTGTTTTTGAAAGAGAGGAACTGTATGGTCATTGGGATTTTTGGAGAGAGCTGCACCGGCAAGTCCACCCTTGCGGAAAAGATTGCTGCGAGCCTTCCCTGTGAGGTGTTTGCCGGCAAGGACTATTTGCGCCTTGCTAAAAATGAAAATATTGCCAAAGCAATGTTTCAAAAGAAACTGCAAACGGCGGTTACAGGCGAGAATATCATTTATGTGATCTCCGAGCCGGAACATCTTCCGCTTTTGCCGGATGGGGCGCGGCGGGTGCTGGTGACGGCGGATCTGGAGCTGATCCAATCCCGGTTTGCCCAGCGGATGCGAGGAAACTTGCCTGCTCCTGTGGCGGCTATGCTGGAGAAAAAGCACGGCTGCTTTGATACAGAACCCCACGATGTACATATTGTATCCGGAGAAACGGATCTGGATGCAGTGGTAAAAGTAATCTGTAAATAAGCAAAATGCGTGCTGAATCAGCACGCATTTTGCTTATTTACAAAATCTCTGAATGATATCTGTTTCAATGGCCAGCGCCAGCTTATCCAGTTCTTCGGCGGTGGTGTCCCGACCTATGGAGATCCGGAAAGAGCTGTCGATAATCTCCGGCTTTAACCCAATGGCGCTCATCACATGGCTGCGGTGTCCTTTGGCGCAGGCAGAGCCTGCGGACACGCAGATACCTGCGTCCTGCAGCACATTGATGGAGTTCTGGGTAGGTACGCCGGGGATTGACACAGAGAGAATGTGAGGCGCTTGGTGTGCGCCGATGATTTGCAGCTTGTCTAGTTTACATAACTTCTCAATCAGTCCACCCAGCAGTTCCTTCTCCCGGGCAGTATCTGCAGCCATAGTGGCCTTGCAAGCCTCACAGGCAGCGGCAAAACCAAAGATCGCGGGAGTGCCCTCCGTACCGCTGCGAAAGCCTGCTTCCTGCCCGCCACCTATCAGATAGGGGGGGAAGGACTTCAGCCGGGGGCTCACATACAGAGCGCCCGCGCCTTTAGGCCCGTGGATCTTATGGGAGGAAACGGAGATCAGATCCGCCCCCAGCGTCTTGGCGGCAAAAGGAATCTTCAATAATCCCTGCACCGCGTCTGTGTGGAAAACCGCGTCCGGGGAGAGCCGATGGGTTAGCTTTGCCATCTGGGAGATGGGCATCACCGCGCCGGTTTCGTTGTTGACCATCATAATGGACACAAGGCAGGTGTCCTTCCGCAGGGCGGCTTTCAGGTCGTCTGTGGAAATGTTACCCAGCCCATCCGGCTGCAGGTAGGTCACCTCATACCCCCGGGCCTCCAGGTCCTTCATGCAGTTAAGGACTGCGTGATGCTCCACAGCTGAGGTGACAATGTGCTTGTTCTTCTTACCAAACCGATTGACCGTGCCGAAGATGGCCCAGTTATCTGCCTCCGTACCGCCGGAGGTGAAGAATACCCGGTCTGGCTCTGCCCCCAGAGCAGCGGCAACCTTGTGCCGGGCTGACCGCAATAGGGTAGCAGCTTCTATACCGAAACCGTACAGGGCGCTGGGGTTGCCCCAGTTTTCTGTCATTGCGGCAGTGACTGCCTCCACCGCCTCAGGGCAGGGTTTGGTGGTGGCGGAATTGTCCAAATAAATCATGGTTCTCACTTTCCTACGCAAAAGCGTTCAAAAATTCTGGCGGTAATATCCTCCCGGACGGTAGCGCCGGTAACCTCGCCCATGGCCTCCATGGCCTCTTCCACATCGATCAGCACCGCGTCGGGGGTCTGACCCAGCATCAGCGCCTGCAAAGACCGCAGCATCGCCTCGTAAGCTCTGCGGATGGCATCAAACTGCCGGGGATTGGTCAAAATAGAGCCGTCACAGGGGATCTTATTTTCAAACATCACATCCACCGCATCTGCCAGCAGATCCAGCCCCTCGCCGGTCTTGGTGCACACGGAGATCACCTGCATAAACGGCAGATCCGAGGGCGCGACCACACTGCCCAGATCGGATTTGTTGATCAGAGCGATGGCGTTTTCCGCCTCCAGACAAACATCAATTACCTGCCGGTCTTCGTCGGTAAGTGGCTGAGAGCCATCGCAGACAAACAGTACCAGATCCGCATCTTCCACCGCTTGCTTGGAGCGCTCTACACCGATGGCCTCGATCCGGTCGTCGGTCTGTCGAATGCCGGCAGTGTCGATCAGCCGCAGGCGTGTAGCGCCCAGCATCACCGTCTCCTCCACCGTGTCCCGGGTAGTACCTGCGATCTCTGTGACAATAACTCGGTCATATCCTGCCAGGGCGTTCAGCAGGCTGGACTTGCCCACATTGGGCTTGCCCACAATGGCGGCAGCAACACCCTGCCGTAAGATCCGTCCCTGCCCATAGGTCTGCAGCAGAGCGTAGAGTGACTTGGCGTGTGTGCGCAAGGTGGCGGCGTACTGCTCCAGACCGAAGTCCTCAATGTCCTCATCCGGGTAATCCAGCACCGCATGAAAATGGCTGCAAAGATCCGTCAGATCGCTGTAAATAGGGGACAGTGCCTTTTGCAACCGTCCGCCTACCTGCCCGGCGGCGTTGGCGGCAGCATCGGCGGTTTCCGCTTCGATCAGGTCGATCACAGCCTCCGCCTGGGTCAGATCCAACTGACCGTTCAGGAATGCCCGCTTGGTAAATTCGCCTCGTTTGGCAGGAACAGCGCCAGCGGCAAACAGACTGTCCAACCCTGCAGCCAGCACCGCAGGAGAGCCATGGCAGTGGAACTCCACCGTATCTTCGCCGGTGTAGGTATGGGGCGCCCGGGTGTAGACCGCCATACATTGGTCGATGATACGCCCCTGCTTGTCCTGAAGCGTACCCAGCACCAGCTTGCGGTTGGGTGCTTCCTCCAAAGGCTTGCCGCTGCTGGGTGCAAATACCTTCCCGGCGATCTGCGCGCACCCATCTCCCGTCAGCCGCAGGATGCCGATGGCGCTGATTTGGTTGCCGGTGGAAACGGCAGCAATCACAGAAGACATAGAAAATCCTCCAAATAGATACAATATTATATAAATATATCATAACCCGGTGGAAAATGCAATTATAAACCATGTGCCCACAGGGCAAACTACCGGTGAGGTGAAATTATGGAAAAACCCAGGTATCCCGGCCTGCTGACCGATGAGAACATAAGCAATATTTTCCAAAATGCGGCAGACTTTATCCGCCGTGAGCTGCGCTGTGAAGAATATACGCTGTACGCCTATGCCATTGACGGCTTGATCGCCTCGGCCTATGCTTCAGACTATATTTTCAAACCGATTACAAAGCATTTGGAGGGTTCTTCTATAAAAGAACTGTATAGGCATGCGTTGGATGGAATGATTTACAATAATGTAGCAAGAGCGTGTACGGATTTAGATACCGTGGCGCTATTGCTGGTAAACGGTTTCTGCGTAGTGCTATTTCCCGGTGTGGGCGCCATCGGCTTCGAGGTTCGGACGCCGGATAAACGGGGAACCTCTGCACCGGAGGTGGAGAATACCGTAAAAGGTGCTAAGGATGCCTTTGTGGAAACCATCCGCTCCAACACAAGCTATGTCCGCCGGCATCTGCGCAGCCCCGATTTGCGACTGTACGAGACACAGGTGGGAAAACGCAGTCTGACCAATGTAAGTGTGGTATATATAGAAGGGTTGACCAACCCGGACTTGGTGGAGAGAATGAAACAAAGGCTTAGTGCCATTGATATAGACGGGCTGCTGTCCTCCTCTGCGGTGGAGGAGTATGTGACCGGATCCCGAGCGACGGCATTCCCGCTGCTGCAGTATACCGAGCGGTCAGACCGCTTTTGCCAAGGCCTTCTGGAGGGCAGGGTAGGACTGCTGATCGACGGTCTGCCTCTTGGGTATCTGGCACCGGCGGATCTGATGCATCTGATGGATAGCGCTGAGGACCGCAACCGGGACTTTATCGGCGCATCCGCCCTGCGGGTACTGCGGTATTTGGCGCTGCTGGGCAGCCTTTTGCTGCCCGGAATCTATATCGCCCTTGCCACCTATCATCAGGCGGTGATCCCATTGCCTATGCTGCGGGCAATCATTGAGAGTAAACAGAGGGTTCCTTTCTCCACCATTTCCGAGGTTCTGGGTTTGCTCATCGCCTTTGAACTGCTGCAGGAGTCCGGTATTCATCTACCACAGGCGGTGGGACAGTCTGTGTCTGTGGTAGGTGGTATTGTGGTGGGAACGGCAGCGGTGGAAGCGGGGCTTATCTCACCTACAGCGCTGATTGCGGTGAGTATTGCCGGCATCTGCGGCTTTGTACTGCCTAACCGGGATCTGGCAGAGGCTGTGCGGGTCTGGCGGTTTGCTATCGGTGCACTTGCTGCCATAGGGGGCATCTGGGGCGTGATCGGCGGTGCCTTCATTCTGGTGATCCATCTGGCAGGACTGCGGTGTCTGGGAGTTCCTTATTTGTGTCGTTCCGGCAGAATCCTGCGGCCTCAGTTAAAAAAGATGAAGTACCGGAACTTAAAACTCAATCCCTTGGACAGGAGAAATCAGAAATGAAACGCATCGGCATCTATATCGTGATTCTGGCAGCTTTGCTGCTTGCCCCTGTACAAAGGGCGGATGTCGGGAAGCTCCGTCCTATTGAGATAGCATTTGTCTACCGATCCGGAGAACAGATCGTGCTGGAAACCGATACGGGGGATAAGGGCGTGGGCGCTACAGGGGCGGAAGCCTTGCAGAATCTAAAAGACACAACCCCGGGGATCATCTACCTGGATACAGCCGAATATCTGCTAATGACGGAGGATGCCCAGGAGGCGGTGGAGCAGCTGCGCCCTGTTTTGAAGAAATCCGTTCAGATTTGCACTGCAGAACCGGGGATAGATCTGGTGTTGGCAGCCCAATTTCTGCCTGCCCATGGGAAATTGCCACAATTAAAACGGTGGCAAACGGGGACAGTTTTGCCACATTTAACAAGTGTTGAAAAAAGGCTGAAATTGTCGTAAAAAACCTTGACAATTGTGGGGGTGTTTGGTAGAATACTCGAGCGCTCGCAGGTGGGCGCTACTCTATTGCAAAAAAAATTAGAAAGTGCCAAAAACTTGAAAAAAGTTGTTGACACGGGAAAATGTTTGTGATAGAATAATCAAGCTCTGCCGATGAAGGCTCCTTGCCGGAGGCTGGGCAATATGTACCTTGTAAATTGAATAACGCAAAGACGAACAAGTAACACCTTGGACAATTTAAATTGTTTAAGTTTCGATGCAAATC
>JAZOBL010000039.1:0-6327 GCA_045595945.1 Faecousia sp. | reverse complement strand
TGAGCAATTCAAATCCCTCCTTCTCCGCCATAAAAACCTCCACAATCGTGGAGGTTTTTTAATGAAGAAAAGATAGAATGCATATTCCTCAAACTTGTTCATTTCACGTTCTGTATTCAAAAAGAGCCACCCGTCTGGGTGGCTCTTAATTTATCCTATCTTTTCCTTAAGAGTATAATACAGCGCCTGAGTTTGGGCAGCATCCTGTCCGGTAATCACAAGAACCTGCTCACCGCTTTTGATCACAACTGCACTGTCGCAGGCAGTATATGCATACAATGTGTAGCTACCAAACTCATCATTTTTGAAATTACCAATGGAAAGTTTGGCAGAATTAAAGCCGTAATTGCGGACTCCAATGTCAAAGTCATCCCGCAGTTCCACACTGTTCACAAATTCATAACCGACAGCAGAAAACTTCCCATAAGTTGGATCGATGCGCAGACTATACTCGGTAAATTCATACTGAATATTACCTGTAAACATCACCACGAGAACACCGATCAAAATCAACGGCACAATCACCGCAGATATTTTCAGTGCCGTCCTCTCCATCCTCGATCTGGGCGCGGGGCGATAGGAGATCCCCTGTTTCCGATGTCTGCGGTAGATAATAAAGGAATACACAAAAGGTACTGCAATCATCACAAGCAGCACGCCAATCAATACACCGATTGCCCACTTAATTGGCAGAAAAGAGGTTGCGATCAGCACGATACCACCGGCTACCCATAGCTTACCGGCCATTCTGTGGGTCTTGTTCCAGTTCTCCTCATTGCAGAGAGTCCACGAGATTTTAATGCCCATCGTGCGGTTTTGCGCAATTTTCGGCAAATAATTGCCAAAAATCACGAACAGAATCCCAAACAGCGCCATAAACAACCATTGTAACTGCAAATCCCCGCCAAACGCAGCATTGTACATAGCGCCGTTGACCAAAAGCGAAATGATCGGCAATATCCAGAAGATAATACCCATTGCTTTTTTGTTTTGGTTGCGTCCGTTCTGATCAAAAGCAGTCGCAATCATGCAAAGTAAATTCAGCGCAAACATAATTACCGGAGGCACAAACACAGCGGATGCTTTTCCGCTAAAACCGTCTGCAACCCCGTCAGCGCCCCAATGGGTCGTGACCACATCCGGAAGCTTATTCCAAAACAGGATACCAAACATCATGGGAAGCAGTGTTACCAGCGAGGACACCAAAAAATGAACTCTGTTTTCCTTAAACCATTGTTTCATTGTCCTGAACTCCTTTCAAATCCTTGATCCAAAGCATAATCTCTTCCAAAACGGATACATTCAAATCATAAAATATGAACTTCCCCTCCCGGGTATCCCGAATCAACTCCGCATCCTTCAAAACCGACAAATGGCGGGAAATAGATGCATCTGTTACTGGGAAATGATCTGAAATCTCCCCTGCAGACAATCTGCCCGCTTTTAGTAAATTCAAAATCTCGCGCCTGGTTGGATCCGATAGCGCCTTGAGCGTGTGTTGCATACCCATCGTTCTCACTCCTTTAACATTTAACCTAATTGTTAACTGTAGTATATAGCACATTTCTTGTATTGTCAAGTACATTTCTATAAAAAAACACAACACCGTGGTGTTGTGTTTTTTTTACTTAATAAATCATGTGTTATACTTTAGGATAATTTTAAGGGCAGCCTGTACCGCCTGGCTTCGGATCTCTTCACGGTCTCCAGTAAAATAGCAGGAAATACTGTCAGTAATTCTACTGTCAGAATACCCGATATACACTGTTCCCACCGGATTACCGTACGCATCCCCTCCGGGGCCTGCCAAACCAGTCACCGATACTGCTACATCCGCTTCCAAAGCTTTACGCGCACCCTCCGCCATGGCAACAGCAACCTGCCAAGACACCGCACCATAGGTATTCAGCAGCTTAGCATCTACATATAGCAGATTCTCCTTAACCCAGCTGGTATAGGAGATGACCCCGCCTTTATAAACCTCAGAGCTGCCGGGTATTGCCGTTAAGGCAGCGCCGATTCCGCCGCCGGTGCAACTTTCGGCTGTTACAAGAGTCTTGCCTTTTAGCACTTTCAGCACATCACAGGAAAGCTTCGTCATCATATTTCACCGTAATCTTTTCCACACTCTCCAGCGCCTGGGCGATCAGAGCTTCCCGGTCCAGATTTCTCTCTGCATGGATTAGCTGGCCAATGTTGGGTTTCGTTTTGGGGTGCTTAGGAGTAAAGACCGTGCAGCAATCCTCGTAAGGCAGAACGGAGGTTTCCATGGTACCGATCTTCCGGGCAATAGACACGATCTCCTCTTTATCCATGCCGATCAGCGGCATGAACACAGGAATATCCACCACCGCACCGGTAACCGTCATAGCTTGCATGGTCTGGCTGGCCACCTGCCCCAGATTTTCACCGGTGATCAGCGCGCCGCAGCCGTCCTGAAGTGCAATTCTCTGAGAGATCTCCATCATAAACCGACGCATGATCAGGGTAAAGTATTCTTCACTGCAGTTATCCCGAATGGCTTCCTGGATCTGGGTAAACCCTACAACATTGACGGTCATACGGCCGCAGTACTTGGTAACCAGCCGTGCCAATTCCATGACCTTATTTTTGGCAAGCTCAGAGGTGTACGGGTAAGAGAAGAAATGAACACATTCCACCTCCACGCCCCGTTTGGCGATCATATACGCAGCCACTGGGGAATCGATACCGCCGGACAGCAGACACATTGCTCTGCCCCCTACTCCGGTGGGCAGACCGCCAGCTCCAGGTACGGCAGGTCCGTGGACATAGGCTGCCAGATCGCGCACTTCCACATAGACCGTATAAGCAGGATTGTGTACATCCACCTTGCAGTTAGGATGCGCCTCAGCAAGACGGCCGCCAATTTCCTGGGAAATACCTATAGAGGTCAGTGGGAACCGCTTATCGGCACGCTTAGATTCCACCTTAAAAGAAGGCGCGCAATCCAATTCCTCACCCAAATACTCCTCAGCAGTATTGTAAATACTGTCGATGTCCTTTTCGCAGGCACGGCATCGACACAGGCTCACCAGACCGAAAATACAACGGCAAGCCTCCCACGCGCCATCCACATCTGCATCATCGTCCATAGGTTCCACATAAACTGTGGATTGCATCAAGTAAACATCAAAATTCCCGTAGGCCTTCATACGGCGGCGGACATTTTGCCGCAGCTTATCTTCAAACTGGCGCTTATTCGCGCCTTTCAGCACGATTTCACCCAGCTTCAACAAAAAAATCTCTTTCAAGTGAATTTCCTCTTTTCCTTATAGTTCCACCGTGCGATACTGGATCGCCTCAGCGATGTGCTCAGCTGTAATGGATTTGCTGTGTCCCAAATCCGCGATGGTTCTGGCAACCTTTAAGATCCTGTCATAGCTTCTGGCTGTCAGCCCAAACGCATCAAAGGCCTGATGCATCAGCCTTTCGGAATCTTCATCCAGTTTACAGTATGCCCGCAGCTGCTCGGGACCCATACGGGCATTACACATTCCGCTAAAAGAGCCAAACCGTTTATTCTGTACACTTCTGGCGCTGTTTACCCGTTCCTTGATTGCAGCGGAAGGCTCTGCCTCTCTTCTCCGGCGTAGATCCTCGTAATTCACAGCAGGCACTTCCATAATAATATCAATTCTGTCAAGCAACGGACCGGAGATCCGAGTGCGATAGTTATGTACCGCAGTTTCCGAACAGGTGCATTTCCCGGAAGGGTCGCCGTACCAGCCGCATTTGCAGGGATTCATGGCGCATACCAGCATAAATTCAGCCGGATATGTAACCGTTCCCGACACTCTGGAAATCGTAACCTGACCGTCCTCCAACGGCTGGCGCATCATGTCCAAAGTATCCTTATGGAACTCCGGCAGCTCATCCAAAAATAGTACACCCTTATGCGCAAGGGAGATTTCGCCAGGTCTGGGGTTTGCGCCACCGCCGGCAAGCCCCGCATTAGAAACTGTGTGGTGAGGGCTTCTGAAGGGTCGCTCTGTCATCAGTGGGGATTCCGCACTAACCATGCCCATAACCGAATATATCTGGGTAACCTCCAAGGATTCCTCCCATGTCATATCCGGAAGGATGGATGGAAGGCGCTTGCTGAGCATACTTTTTCCGGAGCCCGGAGGGCCGATCAGCAAAATATTGTGGCCACCAGCAGCAGCGACTTCCATTGCCCGCTTCACATTCTCCTGACCGACAACATCCTTAAAATCCGGCTGTGACAGTTCCCTACGCTTCGGTACCCAGATCGGTTCTTCCTCCAGCTCCCGCTCTCCGTTCAGAGCCTCCACCAGTTCCCGCACGGTATGTATAGGGTAAATGGCTGGCCCTCTGGCAAGGGTGGCCTCGGCAGCATTTTCAGCAGGGACAAAGATCGCTTCGAAGCCGGCTTTTTTCGCGGCGATCGCCATGGGCAGTACACCGGTGATTGGCCGAATCTTGCCATCGAGACTCACTTCACCCAAAAAAGCGCTGGTAGATTTAGGCCTGCGAACCGCTCCGCAGGCTGCCATGATCCCCAGAAGAATCGGCAGATCGTAATGTGTGCCTGCTTTCTTTAGGCTTGCAGGTGCAAGGTTCACAGTTATTCTGCTGGTTGGGAACTTCATTCCACTGGTCTTTACCGCCGCCCGAACCCGGTCTCTTGCTTCCTTCACCGCTGCATCCGGAAGGCCCACGATATCAAAACTGGGCAGTCCATTGGATATATAACACTCAACCACAATCCGGTTGCCGCGAATCCCGTCAATGCCCATGGTGTTGATGCTGCAGATCATCATAATCCCTCCTCCGGACAGTCTTTTTTACATCATACCCCATTAAATGGAAAAACTCAATTCTTTTTTTCTGCAGTTCTTTTCTCAACTTTCCATATTCTGTCGTACCTGTAAACTTTTCCGCCAAGAAGAAAAACCTTTCTGTTTTTTTCTCGGAATATCCCCACGATTGGCTTTACAAATTGGATGAAAGGTGTTATGATATGTGCGTTAAAGAATGATTACTTTAGGAGGTAATTGATTTTGGCAAGAAAATTTAAGACAATGGACGGCAATACCGCTGCCGCCCACGTCAGCTATGCCTTTACCGAGGTTGCTGGCATTTATCCCATCACTCCCTCCAGCCCCATGGCCGACTATGTTGACCAGTGGTCCGCTGCAGGTCGTAAAAACATCTTTGGCGACACCGTAAAGGTCGTTGAGATGCAGTCCGAAGCCGGTGCTGCAGGTACCGTCCACGGCTCTCTGGCCGCCGGTGCGCTGACCACCACCTACACCGCATCCCAGGGCCTGCTGCTGATGATCCCCAATATGTATAAGATCGCCGGTGAACTGCTGCCCAGTGTGTTCCATGTATCTGCCCGTACTGTGGCAACCCAGGCGCTGAATATCTTCGGTGACCACTCCGACGTCTACGCCTGCCGTCAGACCGGCTTTGCTATGCTGGCTGAGTCCAATGTGCAGGAGGTTATGGATCTGGGTGCAGTTGCTCACCTGGCTTCCATTGAGGGCCGTGTTCCTTTCATTAACTTCTTCGACGGTTTCCGTACCTCCCACGAGATTCAGAAGATCGCTATCTGGGACTACGAGGACCTGAAGGAAATGACCAACATGGAGGCTGTGGCTGAGTTCCGTAAGCACTCCCTGAACCCCGAGCGTCCTGCAATGCGTGGTTCTCACGAAAACGATGATATCTTCTTCCAGCACCGCGAGGCCTGCAACAAGTACTACACCGCCCTGCCTGCAGTGGTCGAAAAGTACATGAACAAGGTCAATGAGAAGCTGGGCACCAACTACAAGCTGTTCAACTACTACGGTGCAGAAGATGCTGACCGCGTAATCGTCTGCATGGGCTCTTTCTGTGACGTTGCTGAGGAAGTCGTTGACTATCTGAACGCCCACGGTGAGAAGGTCGGCCTCGTTAAGGTTCGCCTGTTCCGTCCCTGGAGCTCTGCTCACCTACTGGCCGCTCTGCCCGCAACTGCTAAGAAGGTCGCTGTTCTGGACCGCACCAAGGAGCCCGGCTCTCAGGGTGTGCCTCTGTACCAGGATGTGGTTATGGCTCGGGCCAAGGCCGGCCGTAACGATGTAACCGCCATCGGTGGTCGTTACGGTCTGGGTTCCAAGGACACCCATCCTGCCTCCGTCTTCGCGGTTTACGAAGAGCTGGCCAAGGAAGCTCCCAAGCACGAGTTCACCCTGGGTATCGTTGACGACGTGACCCACCTGTCCCTGGACGAGAAGGTCTCCCCCAACACTGCCGCAGAAGGCACCATCGAGTGCAAGTTCTGGGGTCTGGGCGGTGACG
>JAZOBL010000038.1:0-6602 GCA_045595945.1 Faecousia sp. | reverse complement strand
CCAGGGTTAGTCCGACCACACTAAAACGAAACCTGGCGTTGATCAACGCCAGGCCCCGTAAGGTTCTTAAATTCGTTTCTGCACAACACCTTTGGGATCTTGAACTTCAAAAAGTGTTGCACTTAGTTTGACAAATCACTCAAAGCGCTACGACAGGGAAAAGGCCTTCCGCATGGTCTGGATAGCGCCCTTTTCCAGCCGGGACACCTGGGCCTGGGAGATGCCCAGAAGGTTTGCCACCTCCATCTGGGTCTTGCCGTCGTAAAACCGCAGGTACAGGATCTGCTTCTCCCGATCCCCAAGCGCCCGGAACGCCCCTCGCAGGCAGATCCGGTCCATGAGCCCCAGCTCTGTGTTCCGGGTGTCCTTTACCTGATCCATAATGGTCAGAGGATCGCCGCCGTCGGCGTAGACCGGGTCGTACAGGCTGATGGGCGCGCACACCGCATCCAGGGCCTCGGCCACATCCTTCTCCGGCAGCTCCAGCAGCTGGGCAAGCTCTGCGTTGGTGGGATCCCGGCCCAGCTGGGGAGAGAGCTGCTCCTTACATTGCAGAACCCTGTAGGCAGTATCCCGCAGAGACCGGGAGACCCGGATGGCGGAATTGTCCCGCAGATACCGGCGAACCTCCCCGGCGATCATGGGCACGCCGTAGGTGGAAAACCGTACCATTTTCGTGGGGTCGAAGTTGGCAATGGCCTTCATCAGGCCGATGCAGCCTACCTGAAACAGGTCATCCGGGCACTCTCCCCGCTTGTCAAACCGCTGGATCACAGACAGCACCAGCCGCAGATTTCCCTCGATGAGCTGATCTCTGGCTCGTTCGTCCCCTTCTTTTGCCCTGCGCAGGAGCGTGTCCATCTCCACCTGCGACAAAACCTTCAACCGAGCGGTGTTCACACCGCAGATCTCTACTTTTCCCTGCATATTTCCTCCCGGTGAATTGAAGATGGTTTCAGTATCTCCCGGTGCAAGAAAAACATACCGCGGCAGCATTTGTGAAAATGTCACAAAGATTTTTCGGTTTTTGCGTCCTGTGGAAGAAATTCCGGCGGGCGGACAAAAAACCTTCAACTTTTTTGGGAAAAAACCCGGAGAAAAAGCCTGCATGGCACGGGAACATAATCCGGGAAAAATGCTTCTTAATCGACCTGTATGCAAAAACGTATGCATGAAAAATCCGGGGGATTCAGCGGGGAAAAGGGAAAAAATCCTGTGCAGAGCCGTGAGTTTTCCACATTTTCCACAGACTTTTCCACAGGAGAGTGGTATTTGGGAGCAACGGGTGATATCCATTTCGGTTAACATAAGCACTTTTTGGCGGATTGTGACTTTTTCGCCGAATTTGTGGGTTTTCCAATTTGACAACAGCCTGCGCCAGTTGCAGAAAAAATCCACTTGACAAAAAAAGAGACCGGTAAACCGGGCAACCGGGAAACCTTCCTGTTCGGCGGGATACGCAATATCTTGTGGAGGGGTGAGCAGCAGACCACAACTGCCGGGGAAAAGAAGAAATCCCACAAAAAAATCAGGAGAAATCTCGGAAATTTTTCAAAAAAGGTATTGATTTTATGGAAAACCTTCGCTATAATTGGACAGTGCATGAGCATAATACGGAACAGGAGGTGTAACAATGCCCAACATTAAGTCCTCTAAGAAGGATGTCATCCAGTCTAAGATTGCTTACGAGAAGAATAAGGCGAACAAGACTGCCCTGAAGACCATCGTCAAGAAGTTTGACGCAGCCCTGGAGTCCGGTGACCGCACCGCAGCAGAAGGCGCTTACAAGCTGGCCGTGAAGGCTGTTGACCAGGCGATCAATAAGGGTATCATGAACAAGAATGCTGCAGCCCGCAAGAAGAGCAGCATGACTCTGAAGCTGAACAAGCTGGCCTGATCTCTCTGAAAATATCTCCTTCCGACCGCCGGAAGGAGTTTTTTCATGCCCAAAGAGCCGAAAATATCATACTTTCACGACCGCGAGAAAGTATGACAAAACCAACGAGGGGCGATTCGCGGATTGCTGATTGTTTTGCCTCCGGCAGGTAACTTTCTTGTTCCGGCAAGAAAGTTACCAAAGAACCGGCTTAAGGGGCGCTACGAGCCAATCGCGCCCCCTTAAGAATCCCCCGCCGCTTACAAGTTTCTGCTCAAAAAGAAGAAACTCTCAAAGAGGATTCCAAAGGGGGGAGCGAGAGAAGCGCTGCCTGTGGCAGATGAAGCGACCCGAGCGATGTGTGCCCGCAGGCGCCATGCAAGCGAGCAACCGCCCGGAGGGCGGCTCTTGGCGAGTCGTAGTGGCAGCGGTCGGCAGATGACGCAGCCGCATTGTCGGCAAGGAAGCTGCCGGGTACCGCAACAGGAAAGCGCAATGAGGCTCCTTTGGTCGTGGGAAGGGTCCGGGGAACCTACGAAAAGTTCCCCGGCGGCTCTTTGCATACTTTCTCGCCGGTGAGAAAGTATGGTATAAAGTATCTTTTTGAAAAAGCATATTTTTGTAAGAAATAAGGCGTATTGCGATTTGCAACACGCCTTATTTTTTACAGTTGCTGCCACAGCCAGGGAAGCAGGGATTCAAAGTCCGCCCCAAAGGGAGTAGCCTCCTTGGTGGCATCCAGCACTCGCTCCACAAAGCCGGCGGCTAATTCTGCGGCCTCCACCGGGTCCTTGCCCAGCAGGTATGCCCCGGCAAACACCGCGCTGAACATGTCCCCTGTTCCGTGAAGATCCTGAGCCCGCCGGTCTGCCCGATAGGAAAACAGGCCCTCGTCCTTCAAAATCCCTGCAAAGCCGGTCTGCTCCGGGGAGGGAGTCGTACCGGTGATGATCACCGTCTGGGTCTTCATCCGGCAGAGTTTTTCCAGCATCATCCGCAGATACTGCCCGTCGGTCTGTTCCTGATAGGGAACATCGGTGAGCAGGGCGGCCTCGGTCACATTGGGAAGCACCACTTCTGCCATAGAGGCAAGGTCTCGCAAAGCCTCCACATGCACCGGGGTAATGCCGTCATAGAGCTTACCCTTATCGCCGAAGACCGGATCCAGGATCACCGGGCAATCGAAGGCGCAAAGCACATCCAGCACCGCCTCAGCCTGGTCCGGATCGGACAGATAGCCCACCAAAATGGCATCAAAGGATGCACCCACCTCCTGCCAGTGCCGGCAAATGGGTGCGATTTCCTCGGTCAGGCTGCGGATATGGGGGTGTGGAAACCCGGTATGGGTGGACAATAACGCCGTGGGTAGCACCGAACAGCGGATCCCCATAGCGCTGAGGATGGGCAGCGCTACAGTAAGGCTGCAGTTACCCACGCAGGACAGATCCTGAATGGTGAGGATTCGTTTCATAGCTTACTCCTGCCCTGCTCGCTTTTTCATCAGCTCCCGCATCCTCTGGCTGTGATCCAGGGTGCGCTTACGGATGCGCAGGCTCTTGGGGGTGCATTCCAGCAGCTCATCGTCTGCCAAAAATTCCAGACACTGCTCCAGAGAGAAGACCTTGGGGCTGGTGAGCCGCAGGGCCTCGTCAGAGCCGGAGGCGCGCATGTTGGTCAACTGCTTTTTCTTGCAGACATTCACATTCATATCTTCGTTCCGGCTGCAGATGCCTACCACCATACCGGCGTATACCGGGGTGCCGGGGCCGATGAACAGCGCGCCCCGCTCTTGGGCGGCATGCAGACCGTAGGTCACCGCTTCGCCGGACTCAAAGGAGACGAGAGAACCGGTGAGTCTTCTTTCGATCTCGCCCTTCATAGGGGCGTAGCTGTCCAGCACCGAGGACATGATGCCCTCGCCCCGGGTATCGGTGAGGAATTCGCTCCGGTAGCCGAACAGACCTCTGGAGGGAACTAAGAACTCCAGCCGGTAGCGGTTGCCCACAGGCGTCATGCCCAGCAGGTCGCCCTTCCGGCGGCCCATTTTTTCGATCACCGCGCCCATGCACTCTTCCGGCACATCGGCAACCATCCGCTCGATGGGCTCGCAGAGCTTGCCGTCAATTTCCTTGGTCAGCACTCTGGGGGTGGACACGGAGAACTCATACCCCTCCCGGCGCATGGTTTCCATGAGGATGCTCAGGTGCATCTCACCCCGGCCTGCCACATTGAAGGCGTCTGTGCCCTGCTCGGTTACATGCAAAGACACGTCCTTCAGCAGCTCCCGCTCCAGCCGATCCCGCAGCTGCCGGGAGGTGACAAACTTACCCTCCTTGCCGGCAAAGGGAGAATCATTCACGGCGAAGGTCATTTCAATGGTGGGGTCTGAGATCTTCACGAAGGGCAGCGGCTCCAAAACATCCGGGGCGCACAGGGTCCGGCCGATGGTGATATCCGCCATACCGGACAGGGCAACGATCTCACCGGCGGAGGCCTCCTGCACCGCAGACTTGCCCAGACCGTCGTAGGTATACAGGGCAACTACCTTGCCCTTCTGCTTCATTTCGGGATCGTGGTAATCGCAGATAGTTACTTCCTGATTCACCCGGATGGTGCCCCGTTCTACACGGCCCACAGCGATCCGGCCCACATATTCATTATAATCAATGGAAGAGACCAGCAGCTGCAGAGGGGCGTCCTTATCCCCCTCCGGCGCAGGGACATAGTTTATAATGGTTTCAAACAGGGGCACAAGATCCGTGCCCATCTCATCGGGGCTGTAGGAGGCAGTACCCTGCCGGCCGGAACAGAAGACCGTGGGGGAATTGAACTGCTCGTCGGTGGCGTCCAGCTCCAGTAGCAGCTCCAGCACCTCATCCATCACCTCATGGACCCGGGCGTCGGGCTTATCCACTTTATTTACAGCCACAATGACCTTGTGCCCCAGCTCCAGGGCCTTACCCAGCACGAACCGGGTCTGGGGCATGGGGCCTTCTGCGGCGTCCACCAGCAGGATGACGCCATTGACCATTTTCAGGATCCGCTCCACCTCGCCACCGAAGTCGGCGTGGCCGGGAGTGTCCACAATATTGATCTTATAATCCTTGTACTGGACGGAGGTGTTCTTGGCAAGAATGGTAATGCCCCGCTCCCGTTCCAGGTCACCGGAGTCCATCACCCGATCCTGGGTGGCCTGGTTCTCCCGGTAGATACCGCCCTGCTTCAGCAGCTCGTCCACCAGGGTGGTCTTGCCGTGCTCGACGTGGGCGATGATCGCGATATTACGAATATTTTCCTGATTTGCCATATTCGCGAAAGCCTTCTTTCTTCATAAATATAAACTGCCTGTTTTCCTAATGTTACACTATACCACTTTCCTAAAATAAATGCAATCTTTTTGGCAATCTTCTACGAATTTTTGCTGTTCCGCCGGACAATAACAGCTTGACCGCCCGATTTGTGTGTGATATGATATTAGACACAATCAGCACAATGCGGAACTGTAGCAAAAAGAGGAGAAGCCACCATGAAAAAAGCACTGAAAGTCGGCGCGTCCTATGGACTTGTTCTGCTGATTGCCCTGGTTATGGCAGTCAATTACCAGCTGTTTGTTTTTCCCAACAGCTTTGCTCCTGCCGGACTCAACGGCGTGTTTACCATGCTGCAGCACGTGGCGGGATTTAAACTCAGCTATGCCTCCATCCTGCTGAATGTACCGCTGGCTGTGGCCACATGGTTTTTATGCAGCAGATCCATGGCGCTGCGGACACTGACCTATGTAGTGGCCTTTTCCGGATTTCTGATGCTCCTGGATCATATCGATCTGTCCGCCTTCGTCTATGCCACGACTGTCAGCACCCTGTTGGGCCCTGTGGTGGCGGGTCTGATCGCCGGATTCTGCGGGTACCAGATGCACCGGCTCAGCGGCTGCCTGGGTGGCACAGATTTTATTGCGGCGCTGATCCACAGGTATAAGCCCAATTTTAATTTCTTCAATTTGATCTTTATTCTCAATGTTGCAGTGGCAGGGATCTCTTACTTCGTCTATGACTATAAGATCGAGCCGGTGCTGCTATGCATTATTTACAGCTATTTTTCCAGTAATGTCCGGGACAATATGAACCGGAAGTACCAGAGCGCGGTCCGGTGTGAGATCATTACCGAACACCCCCAGGAGCTGGCGGACGCCATTATCGGAACATTGCACCATACCGCCACCATGTTTGTGGGACAGGGCATGTACTCCGGCAAGGATAAGCAAATGCTGGTGTGCGTGATCAATCCCACGCAGATCACAGAGCTGACCAAGCTGGTCTCCCAATACCCCGGCAGCTTTGTGACCGTCAGTCATGTGAATCGGGTGGTGGGTAACTTTAAGCGCCTGGACAGCCGTGGCAAGCCGGAGGTTATGCTTTTCGACGGCGGCAACCGATAAATCAAAAAACCAATGGACATACATATTTACTATTTTGCAGGAGGAACTACCCATGGCCTACTATTATCCCGAACCCAGCCACACCTTCAGCGAATACCTGCTGATCCCCGGCTATACTTCCGAAAATTGCATTCCCAGTAATGTTTCTTTGCGTACGCCCCTGACCAAGTACCGCAAGGGTGTGGAAGAGCCGGCCATCAGTTTAAATATTCCCATGACCTCAGCCATCATGCAGTCGGTCTCCAACGATTCTCTGGCCATTGCGCTGGCAAAAGAGGGCGGCCTGAGCTT
>JAZOBL010000037.1:0-44814 GCA_045595945.1 Faecousia sp. | reverse complement strand
ATACGTCCATAATAGCCTCCTGTAATATTCTGCTTGCCTAAAACAGGAAGCTGTGGTATAATACCTTTGCAGCCTCCTGTAGGTTGTGTTGTGAAATTGTGCGGTGCCTAACCTTGCGCGGTGATAGGCACCGCCTTTTTTTGCGCCCTTTTTTCGCCAAATCGAATATGTACCTCGTCCCGGGTCTTGTGATGCACAAGCCACAAGCCGTCGCCATTGCTGAGTACTACCGTCTTCCCCTCGGGATCGATGCCATTTTCTCTGCAGAGCGTCTCTTCCTCTTGGGTTAAATTCCGAAATTCACCTGCCATGGCTGCCTCCCTTCTCGCAAGCGCTTGTGATTTTGTCAATTATTTTGAACTCTTTTGTTTCCCGATGGCATATGATCAGGCTGCTGGGCAGCTCCCGCGCCACCGTCCAATAAAGCGGTGAAAACCCCGCCTTCCGAATGCTCTCCTGCTGGGCCTTATTGGGGGTAGCGTTCTT
Organism: Faecousia sp.; assembly: GCA_045595945.1. Classification (GTDB taxonomy): domain Bacteria; phylum Bacillota; class Clostridia; order Oscillospirales; family Oscillospiraceae; genus Faecousia. Next base: position 44,328 of record JAZOBL010000037.1, on the reverse strand, counting down.
CTGTGCCATAAAACACCATCCACTTCCCAGCGATTCGCCCCACCGTGAAGCAAGCCATACACAGCAGCACCAGTGCTGCCGCCACTGCCACCCAAAGCGCAAGCAGTCCTGCAGACTCCAATGCCATCGCCAACGCGGCGCCCATGGCGTAGAACAATGCCTTGTTGATCTGCTTGTGCAGCTCCCGCCTTGCCAGTTTCTTCTCAAACCGGCAGCGGGCATTATGCCGCTCCACATTGTTCACTATCTTATCCCACCCTCCGGTGAGATCTAATGTTTTAGGTTGATTCATATTGTTTTACCTCCAATGGCCTGTGCGATCTGATACGCACGGTCAATTTCTTTTTGTGAATACCCGATTGCCTTCAAAAGGATTATCGGATTGGGGCAGAGAATTTCCTTCAGCTGGGATAGATCTCCAATATCCAGCCTGCTGATATCCTCAAATTTTCGGTACATCGTCCGTGGATCTTTGCCGGCACGAAGCGCCAATGCCTTCTTGCTGCCAATGCCGATATCCAGCATACAGTGCTCCAGTTCTTTGCAAAACGCCCTCTTGGCTTCTTCAACTGCATACCCCTTCGGTCTTGACACGTGATCACTTCCTTTTCTTCTTGATTTCTTTGTTGTTGCATTTATTGTGATAATTTGATAAAATTGCCTCAAAAGGAGGCGATTCTATGGCCGGATTTCGATGCCCATTTTGCGGCGAGATTATGAGCATACATAATCAAACTTGCGTAAGGTGGACTATGAATTTTAATTCATCCCAACACTCAAACATTTACAGACTACCTCATTTGAAAATAACCATCTATAAATGCCCTAATGATGATTGTCAAAAAGAATCTGTTTTCGCTGACGGGTATAATGGGTACATTGAGAATTCATCAGTGCGTATCTATCCGCAATCCAATTTTAATGTTTACCCGGAATATGTCCCCTTAGCAATTCGGATGGACTATCAGGAAGCATGCTCCATTGCCGACCTCAGCCCCAAAGCCGCCGCAACACTTGCGCGTCGTTGCCTTCAGGGTATGATTCATGATTTTTGGGGAATTCACGAAAAGAACCTAAACGCAGAAATCACGCAGTTAAAAGACAAGGTTCCCGCCAGCCAGTGGAAGGCTATTGATGCTATCCGAAATATCGGCAACATTGGTGCCCATATGGAGCACGAGGTAGACCAAATTATTGATGTTGAGCCAGACGAAGCAAATAAACTTATTCGTCTCATCGAACACCTCATCGAAAAGTGGTACATTGATCAGCACGATTCTGAAGTACTTTACCGGGAATTGTCTACCATCAGTCAAGAGAAGTCTGATGCGAGGAAGAATCAAAACACGGATCATTTACCGCTAATAGCTGGCCTTCCTTAGACCAATACTCCGTAATAATCCGGTTAGGGTTTTGTTCCGTTCCAGCTCCCACACAAGTTTGCACCATAATAACTTCTATCAACGAAGCGTTTTTGCTGCGCCCTTTCATCACTGCTCCCCTCTGGGGGGCAGTTTTTTTTGTCCCCATTTTCCTTTCCACCTCCTTTTTTTACTGCGCTGCTGGTAGTTGTTCTTGTGTTGTAGAGGATTCTTCAAAGAACTTGGTCCAATCGAAGCCCATCTTCTCGGCAATTTTCTTCGCCATCGTAACGCTGGGTTTTCTTGCCCCAATTTCGATGGATGCGTATGTAGTCTGAGGAATGCCAATTTCACTGGCAATTTTATACTGGGATTTATCTCCCCTCAGTGCTACCAACCACTTCAAACCTTCCATAATTTCCCTCCTTTATCGTTATTTTAACTCTAACTGCGTTTAATATATCATTGCGAAATGCATTTGTCAACTCATATTGCGTTAATTTTTTCTAAAAATTTAATCACCCCTTGCAATTAAACGCAATCTGTGTTTGAATGAATGCAAGAGGTGATTATTATGTTCAGTATTCAATTAAAGAAAATTCGCGAAAATGCAGGCTATTCCTCACAGCAATCCTTTGCCGACGCTTTTGGCGTTGCACAATCTACCGTAGGCGGTTGGGAGGCAGGGAAAAGAGAGCCTAATTTTGCTACCATAATTAAACTTGCTGATTTTTTTGATGTTACCATCGATTATCTCCTTGGAAAAGAAAAAAACAACACACCTGCCGAGGTCGACAAGCGTGTAGATAACGGGATAAAGCTAACTGACTGCGAAATTCGTTTGATTCATCTGTTCCGCAAACTGGATGTTCGTAATCAGTCCGCCACCTTCAGTTTTATAAACAGTCTATACGAAACTCAGCCGGGGGAGAAGGCTAACCTTGCTCCCAAGGAAGCTTAATTAAGGATTCTCTATGGATAATCGCGAAATTAGTAATAAGCTTATATCCGGCTGTAAAAAATACTATCAGCACTTAGAGGAAATGCAGAAATTCTTTCCTACCAAATACGGCACAAATGTAAATGCTGTGTTAAATGTCAGCGGCAGCACCACGCCAAATGTGTTCGAGCTTACGGTAGCGCAGAAGATTATAAATCCTGATATGTGCGCGGTATATGTAGACCACCAAAAGTGCGACCACATTTCCATCAGACAATGCAATTTTCGCTCCGGCCGCAAGTCAGTCTTGATTGAGGTAAATGAGCCTTTTCTTGAAGAATTTATATATATCTCCCCTAATCGCTTAGAAATTATATCCGATATGAAATTCTTGATAGAAGCGCTTGGCAATTTCTACACAACCCATAAATTAAACCTGCTGCCACCGTCTCCCTGCACACTTCTGGAGCTTCCTCAAGGCCTCATCACGCCTATGTCTGAGGAGCAGCGCGAAGCCTATCATGGCGTATTCGCCCATCCGGTTTCCTATGTTTGGGGTGCGCCCGGTACCGGTAAAACCAATATGGTTTTATCCCGGTGCATTCTCCGCTATGTTATGAATGACAAGCGCATTTTTCTTCTCGCGCCCACAAATAACGCAATCGAGCAGGTCCTTCGCGGCATTCTTCCCGTTATGAAAAATGCCGGCATCTCGTTACACACCGTCTATCGGCTTGGTACGGCCTCTGAAGATTTTGCAAAACAATATCCAGAGGTGGTTGGAGACAGAGATTTGGAAGCAGCTGTACAGGAGCTAAATGCCGAAATCAACGCTGTCAAGGAAAGAATTGCTAAATGTTCCCAATTGGAGATCGCCTACATTTGCGCTAAGGAGCGCAACGATTTCCTTCATAAGGCCTGTGAAGTTGTTGTCCCCTTGTTAACCACCATTTCCGAGCAGATAGACAATATCTCTCAGGCACAGGCTGAATCTGACGAAAAGGCCGCCGCCTATGAAGCGATTGCCCAACAAAAACACTCCTTAGAGGATACGTATGCCAGTCAAAGTCAGCGGGTCAGTGATTGCCAGCGGCTGATTGACAACAATATTCAGACCCTTAACCGTTGGCGCTATTATTTTTGGAAGAAAAGGAAGCGCGAACTCTTAGATGCCGAAAACGCCAAATTATACATGGCGCTTTCTTCTTTGAAAGACGAAGTTACAAAAACAGAAGCGGAACTATCAAAAGTCCTGCAACCTTACCACACGGCTTTAGCTGCGCGGTCTGCCGCTGAAGCTGTCCGCACTGCCATTTGTAATGAATTGGCCATACTGGAGCAGCGATTGTCTACACTACTCTCCTCAACTCCCAGAATGCAGAAGCTGGTACCACGCCAACCTCTCACCCGTGAGGGCAACTCGCAGTGTATTGATAATATCCACCACCTCGTTGCCGACTCCGACCGGCATGTTGCTGATGCTTATAATGCCTATATAGGCGAAGATGCGGCCGCCCTTCAACGGCATCTAGCACAGTTAGAGGCAGAAGCAAAAACCATTGGTCAAAGTGAAAAAGTAAAGCAAAAGAAAAACGCGCTTGTTCTCGCAGGAACCATTGAGGCCGCGTTGCACAGCCTGTCTGTTCCCGATGACGAGCCGCCAGTTGCTCACGTCTTTATCGATGAGGCGGGCTACACTTCTCTCGCCCGGGGATTATCTGCATTTGTATGTAACTGTCCCGTATCCTTTTTTGGCGAACATCTGCAGATGCCGCCGATCTGCGAAATGGAGAAGATTCAGCCAGACACTATGGCGGTATCACTTTTTTCTCTTTCTGTCGCCCATTATCCCGCCACGCTGCACAATTCTATGGCGGATATTTATGAAAACTTCTACAAGCTGGAGAAACCTCCGACGACGTCGGATGCAATGCCAATACTGCCTCTTACATACACCTATCGTTTTAGCGACATACTGGCACAGCTTCTTTCAAAGCACTTTTACCCCCTTGATTTCCACGGCGATAGCAACGCACCCTTTGAGGTAATCGTTCTTGATGCCCCACGCAGACCCGGAAAGAACAAGCGAACCAATCCCGCTGAGCTGCAGGCTATAAGTGAATACCTGTCCACGGCACAAGAAACCGATTACGCCATCTTAACCCCATACCGAAATCAACAAGCGTTTCTCCGGGATGCAGGCTTTGACAAAGACAGTGTTCTCACCGTCCACCGTTCGCAAGGCAGAGAGTGGGACACCGTGATTTTCAGTGTTGTGGATAGCTACGATAAATTCTATGTAGACTCCAACCACCCAATAGGACAGCAGGTTTTGAATACTGCGATCAGCCGCGCCCGTAAGCGGTTGATTGTTGCCTGTGATGCTTCCTACTGGTCAACACAGCACGGTCAGTTCATTCAGGCACTGCTGCAGCTCGCGAAAAACGCCTAAAAAATACCCTCCCGGAGTTGCAGCTCCGAAAGGGCGTGTAGAAAACCGCATCGGCAAAGATAGGGTTAGTCTACCTGTTTATACTATCACGACTGACCCGGAAAGGCAAGAATTAATGGCAAAGAAAAAAGGGGTTAAAATCCCAACTGCAAGACAGCTATCTTCTGGCAACTGGTTTGTCCAGCTCCGCATAAACGGTGAAAGCATACCCATCACCGAGCCGACAGAGAGAGAAGCCATAGCCAGAGCAATGGCGATCAAAGACGGCATTATCAAGCAGAAGAAAATCACCAACGCCGACAGATCTCTTACCGAAGCTATTGACTTATGGATTACAGACAATGAACACCGGCTCTCGCCAGCTACCGTAAGAGGATATGTAACCTGCCAGCAGAACGGCTTTCCCACCCTGATGCGGATGGCCTGTGGCAAGATTACAGAAAAGGTTGTAGCCGCAGCAATAAACGAAGAGTGTAAAAAATACTCAGCCAAGACAGTTGTAAATCGTTGGGGCTTTATTGGTCAAGTACTCGAATGGGCCACCGGCGAAAGAATAACCCCAATGCTGCCGCAGGTGGTTACTAATCCCCCGGAGTTTTTGGACGAAGAAGAGCTGGACACCTTCCTTGATTACATTGAGGGAAAGCCCGTGGAGATCACCGCGCTGTTGGCTATATCCTCCTTGCGCAGATCTGAGATTGCCGCCCTTGACTGGGACAATGGCGACATTGATCTAAAATACGGGTGGATACACGTCCGTGGCTCAGTTGTGCCGGACAGAGACCACAAAATGGTCAAGAAGGACGAAAACAAAAATACCACCAGTCGCAGAGACGTACCCATTATAGAACCCCTCCACCGCGCCCTGTCAGCCGTGGAGAACAAGACAGGAAGGGTTGTTCCGCAGCACCCCGCCACGATGCTGTCCAGAATTAACGCTGCCTGCAGAGCCGCCGGAGTGCCTGAGGTGGGTTGCCACGGTCTGCGACATTCTTTTGCATCCCTCTGTCAGATCCTGAAGATGCCACCCATAGCCATAATGGAGATAGGCGGCTGGAAAGACCGGGCAACAATGGATAAGATATATACCCACGTTTCCAAAAAGACGAAACAGAAGTATTCCAACCAGTTTACCGATCACTTCAAAGACAGAAAACAGAAAAAAGAAGTCCAAAATGCTAACGAAAGTGCTAACGCCTAAGCAAAAGTTATTGCACCGCAATGTTTTTAACCATTTTGTGAGAGTGTTCAAATCCCTCTCACTCCGCCATAAAACATCCACACCTTTCGGTGTGGATGTTTTATGTCTTGAGGGGGATTTGAAAATTTAAATGCAACGCGGATGAGCGTTGCCGGCGCCGACTTGACGGATCCGATCCTTAATTTCTGCCTTTGGCAGAAATGCAAACAAATCCCTCTTGCTCTAAGAAAATAACAACCCCACACCTATCGGTGTGGGGGTTGATTTATGCTTCTGCGTCTTCTTTTTCGATTTCCAATAGCAGTTTTCTGTCCTGCTTACTGGACAGATCCAGTTTTTCATACATATCCGGCCTACGGTCTCTGGTTCTGCGGATGGACTGTTTTCTCCGCCACTGGGCAACCTTCTCGTGGTTGCCGGACAGAAGGATCTCCGGCACTTCCCTGCCGTGCCACACCGCAGGCCGACTGTACTGAGGATATTCAAGTAAGCCATTATAGTGGCTTTCATCCTCAAAGCACTCCGGGTCTGCCAGCACGCCGGGAACCATACGGCAAATGGCATCTGTCATCGCCATTGCGGCAATCTCTCCGCCGGTAAGCACAAAATCGCCTAAGGACAACTCTTCGTCCACACATTCGTCAATGAACCTTTGATCGATACCCTCGTAGTGGCCACACACAAAGATGATGTTCTCCAACTTGCTCAAGCGAATGGCGTCAGCCTGCTGAAAGGTCTTGCCGCAGGGAGACAAATATATGGTATGCACAGGGCCGCCAACTTTATCGCAAACCGCCTCCCAGCATCTGTACAGCGGATCTGCCTGCATCACAGCGCCGCGACCGCCGCCATAAGGGTAGTCGTCTACCTGCATCTGCTTGTTTGCAGTATAGTCCCGAATCTGGTGGGTATCAATGGTGATAAAGCCACGCTCTTGCGCCCGACCGAGAATACTCTCGGACAGAACATCCCCCAGCGTTTCGGGAAACAGGGTCAGTATATCAATTCTCATCGCTTCCCATACCCTCGATCAGTTTTACTAGCATTTCATTTTTATCAATATCCGTAGACAGAACAAACTCCTTCACCGCAGGGATCATATACGCTCCCTTGTTGATGACATAGACGGAATTGCCGGGGTAATCCAGCACATCGGTAATTTCACCGATCTTCTTACCCTCGCAAAAAACTGCAACGCCGATCAGCTCATCTCCGAAAATTACATCTTCGCTGATGTCCTCACGGTACAATTCCACAGTCTTTCCCCGCATCGCCTGCGCTGCTTCCATGGTATCTACCCCTTGCAATTTTACAAGGTTGCAGGTCTTCTGTACGCGGCAGTTTTCAATTTTATATTCTGTTCCGTCAATACGGCAACGGTCAAATTCACATAGCATTTCGGGGCAATCCAGCCAACACATCAACTTCACTTCACCGCGCACGCCGTGAGTGGTAACGATTTCCCCCGCTTGAATATAGGGTTTTCTCATAAATGCCTCCAAAAAACGAAATATGCGTGGCGCCAAGCGACCACGCATAAGCCGTTAATCCACGATTTCCACCGTGATTTTTTCGCCGGTGCGCTGGGCAACGGTTTTCACAATGGTACGGATTTCCTTAGCAATCCGACCCTGGCGGCCGATGACCTTACCCATGTCGCCGGGGGCAACATGAAGCTCCAGTACTTTGCCTTCCTCATCGGAAACCTCGGTCACTGTAACTGCCTCGGGCTCGTCCACCAGATTCTTTGCCATATACAGCAAAAGTTCTTTCATTGGGCTAACTCCTTAAGGGAAATTACAGCACGCCGGCATTCTTCAGCAGGCCACGAACGGTATCGGTGGGCTGTGCACCGTTCTTGATCCAAGCCTGAACCTTCTCAGCATCAACAGTGATGGTGGCGGGCTCGGTCAGAGGGTTGTAGGTACCGATCTCTTCGATGCAACGACCGTCACGGGGAGAGCGAGCATCCGCAACAACGATACGATAGAAGGGAGCCTTCTTTGCGCCCATTCTTCTGAGTCTGATTTTAACCATGGGTTTCACCTCCAAAAATTTTGTAAATTGATCTATATCGCAAAGCAGTTTGCTTTCAGCGAACAATTTTAGAAACCGGGAAATCCGCCAAAACCGCCGAATCTACCCATACGCTTCATCTTCTTGCCGGCACCCGGGCCGGAGAATTGCTTGATCATGGCCTTCATCTGGTCAAAGGATTTAAGAAGGCGGTTCACATCCTCTACTTTCACACCAGAGCCGTTGGCGATCCGCTTCTTTCGGCTGGCGCCGATGATGCCGGGATTTTCCCGCTCCTTAGGTGTCATGGAAAGGATAATCGCCTCTGTGCGGCTCATAGCCTTTTCATCCAGCTGAATATTTTTCATATTCATACCGCCGGGCATCTGCGCAAGCAGCTCCTGCATAGACCCCATGGATTTCAGCTGCACCAGCTGATCGTAGAAATCCTGCAGTGTGAATTTGTTGGTTCTCAGCCGCTCCTCCATCTGGGCAGCCTTCTGCGCGTCATATGCCTTCTCCGCCTTCTCGATCAAAGAGAGCACATCGCCCATGCCCAAAATTCGGGAGGCCATCCGGTCCGGATGGAAAGCTTCAATATCCTCCAGCTTTTCACCGATACCTGCAAATTTGATGGGCTTGCCGGTGATGGCACGGACAGACAAAGCTGCGCCGCCTCTGGCATCGCCGTCCAGCTTGGAGAGCATAACGGAATCAATATCCAGCCATTCATGAAAGCTCTGGGCGGCATTCACTGCATCCTGTCCGGTCATGGCATCCACAACCAGCATGATCTCATCAGGCTTTACGGTGGCCTTGATATTCTTCAGCTCTTCCATGAGAGTTTCATCTACATGGAGTCTGCCGGCGGTATCCAGGAACACCATATCATGTCCATGCTGGCGGGCATAAGAAACCGCTTCCTTGGCGATCTGAACCGGGTCGATCTGACCCTTTTCAAACACCGGAATCTCCAGCTTCTCACCGCAGACCTTCAACTGCTGGATCGCAGCAGGCCGGTAAATGTCGCAGGCCACCAACAAAGGGTTCTTGCCCTGACGCTTCATAAGACCTGCAAGCTTACTGCCATTGGTGGTCTTACCGGCACCCTGCAGGCCAACCAGCATCACAACGGTAGGTCCATTGGGGTTAATGGAAATATGTTTTGCCTCGCTGCCCATGAGCTTTGTCAGCTCCTCGTCCACGATCTTCACGATCATCTGGGCAGGACTCAATGCCTCCAGCACATCTGCGCCAATGCACCGTTCAGTGACGGACTTGACAAAGTCCTTTACAACCTTATAGCTTACGTCCGCCTCCAGAAGCGCCATGCGGATCTCGCGCATTGCTTCCTTTACATCGGACTCCTTCAGGCGACCTTTGCCTCTAAGCTTTTTGAAGGCAGCAGAGATTTTTTCGGTCAATCCTTCAAATGCCATCTATAATTACTCCTCAAGATATTTGGCTGCATCCAGAATCTTCTGAGCCAAATCGGATACTTGCTTGTCCTCGTGTTCCGCCAAAAGACCTGCTGCCTGCAGAATCTTCCCGGCGGCCTTCCGGCACTCCAGCGCCCGACGGACACAGCCGGTCTTCTCTTCCATGTTGATCAGCAGCGCTTCGGCTCTGCTTAAGTTATCGTGGACACCCTGTCGGCTGACCTGCAGTTCTTCTGCGATCTCCGTCAAAGAAAGGTCTTGATTATGGCGCAGGTCAAAGCACATTCTCTGGCGCTCTGTCAGCAGTTCGCCGTAGTAATCAAACAGCAGGGTCATCTGCAATGCGTCCATCTCAAGCCTCCTCTGTCAAGGTTTATCCCTTGACACCCGGTACATGATACATCATTTATTCCGCCTTGTCAAGTACTTTTACTTGACATCATTGAAAATTTTATACCAGCGGGAAACCTCTGCCATTTTCATAAAGCCCAGCCGCTCATACAGTCGCATGGCACGGGTGTTCTCCGCCGCCACTTCCAGTTCCGCATACTCATGCATCAGTCCGTGGCACAGTGTACACAGAACCTGTTCTCCTGCCCCAGGTTCCACCGCAGCAATGGCTTTGATCGTCTCTTTTCCTACCATTCCGATTCCCAGTAGTTTCTCGTCCTTATGGACAAAGTAGCCCTCTCCCCGCTCCAGCATATCCTTGGCATCGGCCTTGGTCATGGTTGCCGCATTGGGAACAGAAGTCATTTTTTCTTGATAAATCTTGCGCCATTGTTCCAATGTCTTCTCTGTGACCGGAAACAACAACCCATTTGACTCCGGAAGAGAGGAAATCTGCACCCGCATTTTATAGATTATTGTGTGCAGAGGATATTCTTCCAAGAATGCATTTCCCGTGGCATAGAGTCTCTCCGCACCGACCGCTCTGCAAAAATCAACACATTCCGACAAGAGCAGCCGGGGCTCTGCGCTGTCATGAATTGTTATATAAGCCTGGCCTTTATACGGAACTTCTTTCAAGACAAGACTTGCCACACCATTTTGTGTTGTAAACACAGGGAAATCACGCATCTAGATCACCTCTCACCTATTCTAACACAGCACGGAAATGGAGTAAAGGCATGTTTTTTAGTGTTTTACGCCAATTCTGCCTGTATATCTGTGAATTTTAGTGTGTAAAGTTTCAATTATGACAATTTTAACTTGATTTTTGGTATTTTGCCGCTATAATGACGAAAGACTCTACATAGCAGAAAGGAGGTCATTTCATGAAGAAGATCATTTGCAAGAAAGAGTATGATACAGAAACTGCCACTCTGGTTAAGAAATACACCTACGGCTTCTACGGCGATCCCGCAGGCTACGAGGAGACTCTGTACCAGACCCCTGCCGGACTGTATTTTCTGTACGTATGCGGTGGTGAGCAATCTCCCTATCCCCAGGAGGATATCCTGCGTCTGGCCAAAGCTAAGGTAAATGACTGGATGCAGACCCACTAATATAGCCACAAAACCGCCATGGAGACTGCATTTGCAGTCTCCCTTTTTCTTGACAAATATGGTATGATGGTTAGTGAAAATTTACGAACAAAAGCTGGTTAGTTTATGAAGCAAATGACGATTCTATTGGTAATTTGCTTGCTGCTGTGTTTTTTTGTCGGCTGTAGCGCTGCAGCCGCGCCTGCTGACATTGCAGCAACCACATTACCGGTTTACGAATTCACCGCACGGCTGTGCGAGGGAACGGATATTACTGTAACCCGGCTGATCACAGAAAATGTTTCCTGCCTGCACGAGTATACCCTGCAAGTGGATCAGATGCAGGCGATAGAGTCTGCCCAAGCAGTGGTGATCTCCGGTGCAGGTTTGGAAGCCTTTCTGGGAGATGCCCTTCACAGTACCAATACTATCATCGATGCCTCTGCCGATGTGGAGTTACTCTGCAGCACTCACAACCACGAAGGCGAATCGGATCATCATGATCATCCTGCCGAAGATCCCCACATCTGGCTGTCTCCGGAGAATGCTATGGAAATGAGCCGCAATATTTGCAGCGGTCTTATCCGGCTGTATCCTCAGCATGAAGCCCGGTTTTCTCAAAACCTGCAAACCCTGTTGGTAGATTTGCAGACATTGCTCCAATATGGACAGACGCAACTGTATACCCTCTCCGGCAGAGAGCTCATCACCTTCCATGACGGATTCTCCTATTTTGCCAGCGCTTTTGATTTGGATATTCTGGAGGCGGTAGAAGAGGAATCCGGCAGCGAAGCCTCTGCTGAGGAACTGATTCGTTTCATTGACCTTACCAAAACACATCAGCTGAATGCTGTCTTCACCGAGACCAACGGCAGCACCTCTGCCGCACAGATCATTGCTGCAGAAACCGGGGCGCATATTTACACCTTGGATATGGCCATGTCCGGAAATAGCTATTTTGATGCGATGTATCACAACATTGACACCATTAAGGAGGCGTTGGGATGAAAATCAGCACACACGGCGGCACCTGCGGTCATTCCTGCTGCCTAAGGGTAGAAAACTTGTCCGTTAAAATCAGCAACGACACTATCCTCAGCGATGTGAATCTGCATATACACTGTGGTCAGATGCTTGCCTTGATCGGACCAAACGGCGCTGGCAAAAGCACGCTGATCAAAGCCATTTTGGGGCAGCAGGAATATGACGGTATCATCTCCTTCTCTGTTCCCGGTCAGAGAACCCGAAAACCCATCATCGGGTATGTCCCGCAGAGCCCTGCCTTTGACTCCGGCGATCCCATTACGGTTGCCGATCTATTTGCCTGCTGTATGAGCAAACGCCCTGCGTTTCTGGGTCTTTCCCGCAGTATGCGTGCCAAAGTGCTTGACTGCCTTGCGCGGGTACATGGGGAAAACCTAATCGACAAGCGGGTGGGCACGCTCTCCGGCGGTGAGCTGCAGAGGGTACTGCTTGCCTTGGCGCTGGAGCCTGTGCCCAACATTCTGATTCTGGACGAACCCTTGTCTGGTGTGGATGTTGAAGGAATGGAAACCCTGATGGATATGCTGGACGAGCTGAGAAAGAGCTATGACCTGTCGATCCTGATGACTACCCATGATTTTCATATGCTGCACCGCTATGCCGATACTGTGGCACTGATCGACCGTCATGTGGTCTGTCAGGGTGACCCGGAAACCGTGTTGCATTCCGACGAATTCTGCCGGGTATTTCACCGGAAAGGAGGCTCCCTATGATAGAACTGTGGTATTCTTTCTGGGAGGCACTCCCCTTCCAAATGCTGCACTGGAACTTTATGTGCAACGCATTGCTGGCAATATTACTGATCGCACCGCTGTTTGGTCTGACCTCTACCATGATCGTCACCGGTAAAATGAGCTTTTTCTCCGATGCGCTGGGGCACTCTGCTTTTACCGGCATTGCCATCGGCTGTATCTTCGGCATTGCCTCCCCCACATGGGTCGCTGTCGTCTTTTCTGTGATATTTGCTCTGCTGTTCTCCTTTGTACGCAGCCGCAGCAGCCATACCGCAGATACGCTGATCGGTGTGTTTTCCAGCACAGCGGTGGCTCTGGGCATTTTCATTGCCACATTTGGTGGCAGCAGCTTTACCAAGTATAACCAGTATCTGATCGGTGACATTCTCTCTGTCACACCCACGCAAATCTGCCTGCTGACTTTGGTGCTTCTGGCCGTAGGGATATTCTGGGTTTTGTGTAGCAATCGGCTGACACTGGCATCTGTCCACCCTCAGCTGGCTTCCTCCAGAGGGGTATCCCCTGCCCTTACCCAGACGCTGTTCACAACCGCAATTGCCGTCATCGTAACCCTTGCGATCTCTTGGGTGGGACTGCTGATCCTGAATTCCTTGCTGGTACTGCCGGCCGCCTCTGCCCGGAACATGGCAAAAAATTTGCGGCAATATCACGGGTTGTCTGTCCTGTTTGCGCTGCTGGCAGGCATTTTGGGGCTGATCCTTTCCTATCATCTGGGTGCTTCCTCCGGAGCAGCCATTTCCCTGATCTTGGCACTGTTTTTTGTGATCTCCTTCTGTTTCAGAAAGGTAAGGCGTTGAAATGAATATCACCATGTCTCCCATCGCCCATATGAGGAGCGATTTCCCAACCAAATTCGGTATTCCACGCCAAAGTGGTCTGGCTTCCAGCCTCCGCTCTACCATCGTCTTTACACCGGAGTACCGCAACCCCGACGCTCTGCGGGGATTGGATGCTTTCTCCCATATATGGATCATCTGGCAATTTTCCGAAGCTGTACGGGACGGTTGGTCTCCCACAGTTCGTCCGCCCCGGCTGGGCGGCAATACCCGGATGGGTGTGTTTGCCACCCGATCTCCCTTCCGCCCAAATTCTATCGGTCTTTCCTGTGTGGAACTTGTTGGAATAGAAAATACTGCTGACGCCGGTACCGTGATCCACGTTGCAGGTGCGGATTTAATGGACGGAACGCCCATTCTGGATATAAAACCATACATTCCGTACAGCGACTGTTTTCCAGATGCTCTGGGAGGCTTTACAAGCACTGCTGACGAATTTATGCTGCAAGTTGACTTCCCAGCACATCTACTATGTTTATTACCAGAGAACAAGCGTCAGGCCGCTATAGAGGTATTGTCCCACGACCCCAGACCGTCATACCAGAGGAATCCCGACCGGGTGTATGGTCTGCGCTTTTCGGAATTCGATATCCGCTTTACCGTGGATGGAAATCAATTAACTGTAAAAGAACTCCTCAAATTTGATGATACCCAATCTATTTGAGCATCATAAAACATCACAGATATAAGGAGCAAATAATGAATATCTTAATTTGCAATGTGGGCAGCACCTCGCTGAAATATCAGCTCTTCGATATGGATGCTGGAGAAAAAGTGCTGGCATCCGGTGGTGCTGAGCGTGTGGGCGCTGCTAAGAGCAGTTTCTACCACAATAACCACCTGAGCGGCACTTCGGTTCGCAGCGACGAGGTATTTCCCTCTCATAGGGAGGCTATCTCCGCAATGCTGGTGCAGCTGCTGGACAGCTGCGTGGAATCCCTGGACGAAATCTCTTGTGTGGGATTTAAGGTCGTCCACGCCAAGGGAATTACCGGCGTGCAGTATTTAACCGACGATGTGCTGCAGGCCATGGCCGATTTCAATTCTGTGGCGCCTGCCCATAATCCGCCTTACATTGCAGCAATCCGACAGTTCCGGGATTTGATGCCGGACACCCCGCTGATCGGCTCGTTTGAAACAGCCTTCCATGCCCAAATGCCCCCGGAGGCGCATTTGTATCCCATTCCTCTGGAGGTGAGCAAAACTCATGCGATCCGCCGTTACGGTTTCCACGGTGCATCCCTGGAATATCTGTCCGGTTGGACTGCAGAGAAGATGGGTCGCAAGGACTTAAAACTGGTATGCTGTCACTTGGGCGGTAGCGGTAGTTTGTGTGCTGTTAAGGACGGCATCAGCATTGACACCACCATGGGCATGGGTCTGCAATGCGGCGTGCTGCAGAATAATCGCATCGGTGACATGGATCCGTATATCATCTTCCATCTGGTAGAAGAATGCGGTATGAGCCTAAGCGAGGTAAAGACCATGCTTCAGACCAAGAGCGGTCTGTACGGCCTGTCCGGCTTTGTTTCCAATGACCTGCGGGATATCCAGGAAGCCGCGAAAAACGGCAACACGGACTGCCAGAACGCCATCAAAGCCTATGCCTACGGTATCAAGAAGTATATCGGTGCCTATGCAGCCGCCATGGGCGGTGTGGATGCTATCGTATTTGGCGGCGGGATCGGTCTCAAGAGTGATTTGGTTCGTGCGATGTGCTTGGAAGGATTGGATTTTCTGGGAATCTCTCTTGACGAGTACAAAAACGCCGTTGCCAACGGCGGGGATGACATTTCCACTTTGGGAAGTCCGGTGCGGATTTTCGTGGTGGATACCAACGAAGAGATCATCGTTGCCAGAAAGGCCAAGATGCTGTTAGAACAGTAATAACCTAGAAAAAACCCGGAAGGCAATGCCTTCCGGGTTTTATTCATTTATCAGCCTCTGAAATACTTGACAGCAGCCTCGAACATACGGATATCATAGTTACCGGGAACATTCTTGTAAAGACCTGCGCCGATCCGTTCGCTATGACCCATCTTACCAAAGACTCTGCCGTCAGGAGAGGTAATACCCTCGATGGCAAACAAAGAGCCATTGGGATTGAAATCGGTGTCCATGGAGGGCACGCCATCCAGATCCACATACTGGGTAGCGATCTGGCCATTGGCAGCCAGCTGCATTGCCAGTTCCTCGGTGGCGTAGAAGCGACCCTCGCCATGAGAGATAGGAACATTGACAATGTCGCCAACATTCATCAGCTGCAGCCACGGAGACTTATTGGAGGCGATCCGGGTGCGAACGATCTTGGACTGGTGACGGGAAATGGTGTTAAAGGTCAACGTGGGGCAATTCTCGTCAATGTCACGGATCTGACCGTAAGGCACAAGACCCAGTTTGATCAGTGCCTGGAAGCCATTACAAATACCGCACATCAGACCGTCCCGGTCATCCAGCAGGCGGGTGACCTGCTCCTTGATAGCAGGGTTACGGAAGAATGCAGTGATGAACTTTGCAGAGCCGTCCGGTTCGTCACCGCCGGAGAAACCGCCGGGAATGAAGATCATCTGGCTTTCCGCAATCTTGGCGGAGACGGTCTCCACACTTCTGGCAACATCCTCTGCCGTCAGGTTGCCGATCACCACGATCTCTGCCTCGCCGCCGGCAGCCATCACTGCCCGGGCGGAGTCGTACTCACAGTTCGTTCCGGGGAAGACCGGGATCAGCACCTTAGGCTTTGCGCACTTCACTGTGGGCGCCTTTGCTGTACCCTCAGTATAGTTAAATGTGGGAACATTGCTGTCCTCGGCAGGTGCCTGAGTGGGATATACATCCTCCAGCACTTCCTCGTTAAGCGCCAGCAATTCATCGATGGATGCGCTGTCGCCATCCAAAACGATAGCGGTCTCAGCGGTGGTCTGGCCGATCTTCATAACGCCGGGCAGGCTCACATCCTCTGTCAGCTCGGCAACCAGGAAGCCATAGAAGTTTTTATGCCAGTTCTCACCCACCGCACCGCAGGACTGAAAGCCAATGCGATTGCCGAAGGACATCTTCATCACAGCCTCGCCCAGACCGTTTTCTACTGCCCAAGCGGCCTTTACCTTACCGGCAAGGTGCAGTTCATGGAATTGCTCCCAAGCCTTCTTTTGGCTTTCAGCGGTTTCATTAGTAGGTGCGAACAAGTAGACAGGGTGTCCTGCCTCCTTAAATTCAGGCGTCAGCACCTGCTCCTTCTGGATGGGTGCAATAGCAAAGGAAATCAGCGTGGGAGGCACATCCATATCCAGGAATGTACCGGACATAGAGTCCTTTCCGCCGATTGCGGCTGCGCCCAGTTCCAGCTGTGCATCCAGCGCGCCCAGGAGTGCCGCAAATGGCTTACCCCAGCGCTTTGGCTCAGCCTGCAGCTTCTCAAAGAATTCCTGTAGTGTCAGATATGCAGCCTTATAGTCTGCGCCGGCAGCAACCAGCTTTGCAACAGAGGTATAGATTGCGGCCCGGGCGCCGGTATAGGGATCAATGCTCATCTGATCCGGGTCCAGGCCCCATGCCATCACACTGGCCTGAGAGGTCTCCTGTCCGGGCAGAACAGGCAAAACCGCTGCCATGGCCTGAGCAGGGGTGGTCTGGGTCTTGCCACCAAAGGGCATCAGCACAGAACCTGCGCCGATACTGCCGTCGAACCGCTCCACAAGACCTCTGCGGCTGGCGGTTTTAAGATCCGCAGCCATCTCTCGCAGAGAGCCGTAAAGAGCACTGCTCAGAGCAGACAGATCCTTCTGGGTTACATTGACCTTGGTGTGTTTGCTGGCGCCGTTGGTATCCAAGAAGGCACGGGATAGATTCGCTATGGTCTGACCCTTCCAAGTCATGACCATCCTCTCCTCCTCGGTGACAACTGCCACCAAATAGGCCTCCAGATTCTCTCTGCGGGCAGCTGCAATAAAAGCATCCGCATCCTTGGCGTCCACAACTACCGCCATACGCTCCTGAGATTCGGAAATGGCGATCTCCGTTCCGTCAAGGCCATCATACTTCTTACGAACTGCATCCAGATCGATCTTCAGACCGGCAGCCAGCTCACCAATGGCAACGGACACACCACCTGCGCCAAAGTCGTTGCAGCGCTTGATAAGCCGGGTCACATCGCTGTTGCGGAACAGGCGCTGGATCTTCCGTTCCTCGGGGGCATTACCCTTTTGGACTTCGGAGGCCATAGTGGTCAGAGATTTCATGTTGTGGCTCTTGGAAGATCCGGTAGCGCCGCCAATGCCGTCACGACCGGTACGGCCGCCCAGCAGAACAACCACATCACCGGGAGCGGGACGCTCACGGCGCACATTATAGGCAGGCGCTGCGCCCACCACCGCGCCGCATTCCAGACGTTTTGCAGCATATCCATCATGGTAGATCTCTGCCACATGACCGGTGGCAAGACCGATCTGGTTTCCGTAGGAGGAGTAGCCGGCAGCCGCTGTCTGGCAGATCTTCCGTTGGGGCAGCTTGCCGGGGATGGTTTGATCCAAGGGCCTGCGGGGATCTGCACCACCGGTGACGCGCATAGCCTGGTGTACATAGGCACGGCCAGACAGAGGGTCACGGATACAGCCGCCGATACAGGTAGCAGCACCGCCGAAGGGTTCGATTTCGGTAGGGTGATTGTGAGTCTCATTCTTGAACATCAGCAGCCAGTCCTGCTCCTGTCCGTTGACAGTTGCATTGACATGGATAGAGCAGGCGTTGATCTCCTCGCTCTCATCCAGTTCCGGCAGAAGACCCCGTTTCTTCAGGGTTTTTGCGCCAATGGTGGCAATGTCCATCAGGGTCTGGGGACGCTTTGCTGCCTTCTCCTCCCCATAGACCTCGATCCGGGCATCCAGATACCGCTGATAAGCATCAGCCACTGCCGGATCATCGATCTTCACATCGTCGATGATGGTGGAGAAAGTGGTATGCCGACAGTGGTCGGACCAATAGGTGTCCACCACCCGAATCTCAGTGATGGTGGGGTCACGCTTTTCATCCTCCCGGAAGTAATTCTGCAGGAATTTCAGGTCATCCAGATCCATTGCAAGGCCCAGCTTCTCCAAAAGTACTGCAAGTTCTCCCTCTTTTAGACTAATAAAACCATCCACAGTTGCAACGGACTGGGGAATAGCATAGTCGATTGCCAATGTTTCAGGCTTGGAAAGGCTTGCTTCACGGCTCTCCACAGGGTTGATCACATGCTTTTTAATGGCATCAATTTCCTGCTGAGTCAGCTTTCCGTATAGGCCGTAGACCTTTGCAGAATGTACCAGAGGACGATCTCCCTGGGAGATGATCTGGATACACTGGGCAGCAGAGTCCGCCCGCTGGTCGAACTGACCGGGCAGCGGCTCTACAGCAAACACAGTTGCACCCTCCATATCCGGCTCAGAGGTAGCGATATCCAACTGCGGTTCCGAGAACACCGTGGTGGTTGCATAGTCAAATAGCTCCCGGGTGATGTTCTCCGCATCGTAGCAATTGAGCAAGCGTACCTTTTCAAGCGCGGTGATTCCCAAAAGATTGCGGGCGTCGTTCAGAAGCGCCTTGGCCTCGTTGTCCAGACCCGGTTTCTTTTCTACATATACTCTGTAAACCAATCTTAATTCCTCCCGGCTTTCAGCGCTCTTGCGCCAATATCGTGTCGGTAATATGCATTGTCAAAGCGGATGGTCTTAACCATATCGTAGGCGTCCTGAACCGCCTTCTCCAGGGTATCTGCCACAGCAGTAGCGCCCAGCACCCGGCCGCCACCTGTAACCAGCACGCCGTCCTTGACAGCCGCGCCGGCTACATACACATGATCCCAAATACCGTCTGGGATCTGCATGGGGAAACCCTTCTCATAGGCAGAGGGATAACCTTTGGATGCCATGATCACACAGCAGGCGTTCTTATCTGCAAACTTTACTTCTGTTTCCGCCAGAGTGCCGTTGGTAGTAGCCTGCATAACCGTCAGCAGGTCGCTTTCCAGCAGAGGCAGCACCACCTGGGTCTCCGGATCACCGAAGCGGCAGTTGTACTCAATGACCTTCGGGCCATTGGGGGTCAGCATCAAGCCAAAGTACAGGCAGCCCTTAAAGGTGCGTCCCTCGGCGTTCATGGCGCGAATGGTGGGCAGGAAAATGGTTTCCATGCACTCTGCTGCGATCTCTGCGGTGTAATAGGGGTTGGGTGCCACAGTTCCCATGCCACCGGTATTGAGACCCGTATCGTTGTCCCCTGCCCGCTTATGATCCATGGACGAGATCATAGGCACTACGGTCTTACCGTCGGTAAAGGACAGCACAGACACCTCAGGACCGGTGAGGAATTCCTCGATCACGATCCGGTCGCCGCTGTTGCCGAAAACCTTATCGGACATCATAGAGCGCACAGCATCCATTGCCTCTTCCCGGGTCATGGCGATAATCACGCCCTTGCCCAATGCCAGGCCGTCAGCCTTGATGACCGTGGGAATGGGAGCAATCTCCAGATACCGGAGCGCGGCGTCCATATCCGTGAAGACCTCGTATGCTGCTGTGGGGATATTGTATTTCTTCATCAGGTTCTTAGAAAAAACCTTACTTCCCTCAATAATGGCAGCATTGGCTCTGGGGCCAAAGCAGGGAATCCCCTTCTCCTCCAACGCGTCTACGCAGCCTAACACCAGAGGATCGTCCGGAGCAACTACAGCATAGTCAATACCGGTTGCTACGGCAAATTCCACGATCTTATCGATCTCCTTTGCCCCAATACCAACACAGGTAGCGTCCTTTGCGATACCGCCGTTACCGGGCAAAGCAAAAATCTCTGTAACTGAGGGATTCTCTTTTATTTTTTTGATGATGGCGTGCTCACGGCCACCGCCACCAACGACCAGAATTTTCATAGTGTTACCTCAATTAATGGTGGAACAGGCGCATACCGGTGAAGGCCATGACCATACCGTTCTTGTCACACTCCTCAATGACCAGATCATCACGGATCGAGCCACCGGGCTCAGCAACATAGGAAACGCCGGAGGCCTTTGCCCGCTTAATGCTGTCTGCAAAGGGGAAGAACGCATCGGAGCCCAGGGAGACGCCGGTACGGGAGTTAAGATACGCCCGCTTTTCATCCTCAGTCAGAGGCTCGGGACGGACAGTAAAGTAGTTCTGCCAGATGCCCTCTGCGCACACATCTTCTTCGTTGCCATTAATGTAGCCGTCAATCACATTATCGCGTCCGGGACGACCCAGATCTTCCCGGAAAGGCAGTGCCAGAGTCTTGGGGTGCTGACGCAGGAACCAGGTATCTGCCTTGCCGCCTGCCAGACGGGTGCAGTGCACTCTGGACTGCTGACCGGCGCCCACGCCGATGGCCTGTCCGTCATAGGCAAAGCAAACGGAGTTGGACTGTGTATATTTTAGAGTGATCAAGGAGATGATCAGGTCGATCTTGGCATCCTCAGTCAGGGTCTTATTGGCAGTAACAATGTTTTCCAGCAGATGTGCGCCGATCTTGAAGTTATTGCGACCCTGCTGGAAGGTAATACCAAACACCTGCTTGGTCTCCTGCTCCGCAGGAACAAAGTCGGGGTCGATAGCCACCACATTGTAGCTGCCCTTGCGCTTGGTCTTCAAAATCTCCAGGGCCTCGTCAGTGTAGCCGGGAGCGATCACACCATCGGAAACCTCCCGGGCGATCAGCTTTGCTGTCAATGCGTCACACACATCGGACAAGGCCACCCAGTCGCCAAAGGAGCACAGCCGGTCCGCGCCACGGGCGCGGGCATAAGCGCAGGCCAGAGGATTCTCGTCCAGACCCTCTATATCCTCCACAAAGCAAGCCTTCTTCAGTTCCAGAGGCAGCTTCTTGCCAACCGCAGCAGAGGTGGGAGAGACATGCTTGAAGGAGGTGACAGCACACATGCCGGTGGCCTCCTTCAATTCCTTTACCAGCTGCCAGGAGTTAAATGCATCCAGAAAGTTAATGAAGCCGGGTCTTCCGGAAAGGATTTGGATGGGCAGTTCGCTGCCGTCGTGCATATAGATCTTTGCGGGTTTCTGATTGGGGTTGCAACCGTATTTCAGTTCAAACTCTTTCATTTCCCATACTCCTTACATATTCTTGTTGACTATGATCTGGGTCGCTGCACTGCCGTCCAGGGGCACAGAGCGCACAAACAAGGACACCTTGTTATCTTCATTCAGATTTTCCCACACCAGTGCTGCCAGTTCTTCAGCGGTGTTCGGCAGACTTACCTCTTCCGGCTCTCCATAGAAGGAGGGAATGGGATCGCCGTCACACCGATAGGTATGGATAAAATGGCCAATACCTGCCCGGGGAGAATAACTATAGAAATAGCGGTTGCAGGCAGAGGGGTCACCATTTGCAGATTTCAAAATAGACAGTTCATAATGGAAAGTATTGCCGGGAAATGCGTAGTGCAGGATTCCGGAAATGCGGGGTGTATAGTTGGGTGCATCCGGCTCAAACTCCCGCAGGTGCAGTGCCTTAATAAAGGCTGTCCCGTCCTCACCGTTGATATTGATGTAGTCATAAATGGTGTTGGTCTGGTCACCGTTTGTGATAATATCGATACTACCGTCAGCTGTCGTCAAATAGGGATTGTAAATAATCAAACTGGGATCGGAGAGCTTACTCTCATCATAGGCCTTGGTACGCATTCCACCGTCAAAGGCCTCAAAGATGCGGTTGCGGCTGTTCACGCTGCGACCCATGATAAAATAAGCAATCATGGCATTCTTACCATTTGCCGATTGACCGATCACAATTCCCCGGCCGGGATAGGTATTCTCCGAAAGGAGTGTCTTCAAATCATACAGAGCCATAATTTTCACCTTTCTTTACTGATCTTTGCAGAAACCTGCTCCACCGCTTTGGGAAGCAAAACCCACTCTGCCTGTTCCATCACCCGTTTTTGCAGGACTTCCGGTGTGTCACCCGGTAAAATGTCCACTGCTTTTTGGAGGAGGATCTCTCCCCCATCGGGGATCTCATTCACAAAATGTACCGTTGCGCCGGTAACCTTTACGCCATAGGATAGGGCCGCCTCGTGGACACGCAATCCGTAAAAGCCCTCGCCACAAAAAGAAGGTATCAAAGAAGGATGGACATTGAGAATCCGCTTGGGATAGCAGGAAGTAAATTCTTCACTGAGAATGGACATAAATCCCGCCAGCACGATCACATCGATCCGGTACTGTGTCAGAATCTCTTTTATTCGCTCTTCAAATGCGTTTTGGCTGCCTAGTTCCTTCTTCAGTACAACTTCCCCGGCAATGCCGGCATCGGCGGCGCGGGTCAATGCGTAGGCATCCCGGTTATTGGCAATCACCACCTGGATCTCGCCGCTTTGGAGGATGCCATTTTTCTGCGCATCGATCAGCGCCTGCAAATTGGTACCGCCGCCGGATACCAACACAGCAATTCTCGCTTTTCCCATCAGCACTTCCTCACTTTAGCAAATGGTGATCTTCTCGTCAGACTCCACGATCTTACCGATCACATAGGCCATTTCGCCGTTGGCAGTGAGGATCTCCAGAGCCTTGTCTACTTCCTCAGCCTTCACCACGATGCTCATGCCAACACCCATGTTATAGGTATTGAACATATCCCGCTCAGGGATATTACCAGTCTTGGCGATCAGATCAAAAATAGGCAGTACCTTTACGGCAGATCTGTCGATCACTGCGCCCAAGCCATCGGGAATGCTGCGGGGAATATTTTCATAGAAACCGCCGCCGGTGATGTGGGAAATGCCCTTCACATCCACCTGCTCCAGCAGTGCCAGCACAGACTTTACATAGATCTTGGTAGGCACCAGCAGGGCCTCAGCCACGGTTTTGCCACCCAGTTCCTCACGGGGTACATACAGGTCGGGGTTATTGTTATCAATATCGAACACCTTACGGCACAAGGAGAAGCCGTTGGAATGGATACCGGTGGAGGCCAGAGCAATTACCACATCTCCTGCCGCCATGCGGGTATTGTCAATGATCTTCTTCTTATCCACAACACCCACTGCGAAGCCTGCCAGGTCATACTCATCCACAGGCATCAAGCCGGGATGCTCCGCAGTCTCACCGCCGATCAAAGCTGCACCAGACTGAACACAGCCCTCAGCCACGCCGCCTACGATGGTGGCGATCTTCTCAGGGTAATTTTTGCCGCAGGCAATATAGTCCAGGAAGAACAAAGGCTTTGCACCGCAGCAGATAATGTCATTGACACACATAGCAACGGCGTCGATGCCGATGGTATCGTGCTTATCCATCAGAATTGCCAACTTTACCTTTGTACCGCAGCCGTCGGTACCGGAGACCAAAACAGGCTCCTCCATACCGGCCACATTTAGGCCAAAGCAACCGCCAAAGCCGCCCACATCATCCAAGCAGCCCTCATTCTTGGTGCGCTTGATGTGTTTCTTCATCAGTTCCACAGACTTATATCCGGCGGTAATATCCACACCGGCAGCTGCATAGCTCTCAGAATAGCTCTTATCTGTCATGGGAGTTCTCCTTCCATCATATCTTATTCTTTGCCGTCCCAGCAGTAGGTGCACAGTTTACATTTGTCCATACCGATGGCGTTTACCACGCCCTCGATGGTTTGGAAGCCTAACGATGCAAACTTAAACTTATCGCAAATTGCCTGCCGCAGTTTCTTGCCCCGCTGGGTGGCGCCATCTCCATATTCTTCGATGTGTTTCAGGCCTTCCTCCCCTTCCAGTTCCACGATTACCCGTCGGGCAATCAACTCCATATCGTTGGTGGCACGGGAGAAATTCAAATATTTACAGCCATACATAATAGGAGGACAAGCCGAACGCATATGCACGGACCTGGCACCGTTATCATAGAGGAATTCCACCGTCTCCTGCAGCTGTGTGCCCCGGACAATGGAGTCATCCACAAATAGCAAATTCTTCCCGGCAATCAGTTCATGGACGGGAATCTGCTTCATTTTTGCAACCTTATTTCGGTCCTTTTGATGAGCAGGAGTAAAGCTTCTGCTCCAAGTAGGAGTATACTTGATAAAGGCCCGGGCAAAGGGCAGCTTAGTGCGGTTGGAATACCCAATGGCATGAGGCGTACCGGAATCAGGAACACCACCCACATAATCGATCTCCATAGATCTTCCCTGCTGCAGGTCACGCTCAGCGATGGCTGCGCCATTGCGGTAGCGCATGGCCTCCACATTGATCCCCTCGTAAATGGAGGTGGGATAACCATAGTAGCTCCACAGGAAAGCACAGACCTTCATTTCCTTACCGGGGGCTGCCAACTGGGTCATAGAGTCGGGAGTCAGCTCCACGATCTCACCGGGGCCAAGTTCCTTTACATGCTCATATGCCAGTTTGGTGTAGGCAAACTGCTCAAAGGAAACCGCATAACCATATTCATCCTTACCGATCTGAACGGGAATTCTGCCCATTCTGTCACGGGCAGCAATAATACTGCCAGTTTCGGTCAAAATTAGGATATTTGCCGTGCCTTCAATCACCTGTTGGGCAAACTGAATGCCCTCGGTAAAATTGCTCTTCTGGTTAATCAGCGCCGCCACCAGCTCTGTAGAATTGACCTTACCGCCGGTCATAGCATCAAAATGACCGCCGCTGAAGGACAAATACTGGTCGATCAGTTCGTTGGCATTGTTAATAATACCAACAGTGCAAAGTGCATAAGTGCCCAGGCGGGAACGTATCAGCATCGGCTGGGGGTCAGAGTCACTGATACAACCGATTGCAGAAGTACCTACCATCTCGTCAAAAATATGCTCAAATTTGGTACGGAAGGGAGAGTTTTCGATGTTATGAATCTTTCTCTGCAGACCGATCTTAGCATCGTAGGCTGCCATACCGCCCCGGCGTGTTCCCAGGTGAGAATGATAGTCCACACCGAAGAACACATCCATCATACAGTCCTGTTTGGATGCAATTCCAAAAAATCCGCCCATTATGTACTCCTTTTATCAGAAAACTAGTTAGGCAAAGAACAACTTGTTCAGCGTCATAGGATCGATGTACTGACCGTCCTTGTAGACACGCATATTGCCGGATGCGATCTCATCGATCAGCATGACTTCGCCCTCGGGGTCATAGCCGAACTCAAACTTAATATCGTACAGATCCATACCCTTTGCCTTCAAATCATCAGCAACGATCTTGGTAATTCTCTGAGTCATATCCTTCAGATCGTCATACTGCTTTGCGGTCATAACGCCCAGATCCACCAGGCCATCCTTGGTGACCAAAGGATCGCCCTTTTCATCATTCTTGAAGGTGGTCTCCACATAGGCAGGCAGATCCTGACCCTCGGTGCAGTAATCGGAGTAGCGACGGAAGAAGCTACCCACAGCCTTATACCGGCAGATCACTTCCAGACCCTTACCAAACACCTTGGCCGGCAGAACCTCCATAGTGGTATCATCCAGATTCGCGCTGACATAGTGGGTGCGGATACCGGCAGCATTGATCTTCTCGAAGAAGTAGATGGACATGCGCAGGTTCACATCGCCGACACCCTCAATGGTCAGGCCCACGGCGTTCTCGCCGGGATCGAACACACCGTCCTTACCGGTGCAGTCATCCTTAAACTTCAGCAGGCAATTGCCGTTGGGCAGGGCGTAAACATTCTTGGTCTTGCCGGTGTAAATCAGTTTCTTTTCCATAATAATTTCTCCTTTATCGTGGTGAGTGGTTATCTCTTGCTTACAGGTTTGCTGCAATGGTTGCATCCTTTTCCAGGACCTTAGCGGCATCGCTGGCGCGCTTGGCATCCAGTCTTGCCGCAAGAGCAGCATCTTCTACTGCAATGATCTGGGCACACAGCAGGGCTGCATTGGCAGCGCCATTAATGGCTACCGTTGCCACGGGAATTCCCGTAGGCATCTGGACAGTGGCAAGCAGCGCATCCAGGCCGTCCAACATGCCACCCTTACAGGGAATTCCGATCACAGGCAGGGTGGTGTTTGCAGCGATCGCGCCGGCCAGATGGGCAGCCATACCGGCAGCGCAGATGATTGCACCGAAGCCGTTGGCCCTTGCGTTTACCGCAAAGTCCCGAGCCTCCACAGGCGTTCTGTGGGCGGAATAGATATGTACCTCATAAGGAACATCCAGGCTCTTGAGCATGTCCACAGCTTTTTGTACGATAGGCAGGTCACTGTCACTTCCCATAATAATGCCAACTTTTTTCATGTGTTTCCTCCAAATCAATATGATCTTAAACGAAAAAAGGGCGCACTAACCCAAGATTCGAGTTATATGCGCCCAGACGGTCGGCTCGTTACATTCTTTGGTCCCTTGTGGTACTCCACCTGCTCCGTCAGTCGCAAAGAACGATTATGAATTTTTACCTGTTAATTTTATCATGACACAGAATCAGTGTCAAGGCAGGTTCTGCCGGATTCTCTGTTTTTGACACGAAAATTTCCAGAACCCGCCTGACTTTTGTGCGCATTTCTTTTTAAGATTCCGTGCGTTTTTTCTTAGCCTCGCAATAGATGCAGCGGTAGATTCCGTGGGTCTTGTCCACCAGCTTAAACTTATGGGGAAGCTCCTGCTCAGTTGCGGTGATGCACCGGGGATTGTCACAAGCAAAGTCTACCCCTGCATCGTAGATCTCCGGTTCCATCTGTTTGCCCTGCTTGGCTTCCTCCAGCAGCTTTAGAATCAACGCCATACGCATGTACTTGCCGTTGAGAGCCTGCCGGAAATAGGCCGCTCTGGGGTCCTCGTCCACCTTCACACTGATTTCATTGACTCGGGGCAGCGGATGCAGCACACGCATGGATTCCTTAGCCAACTTCATCTTTTCTGCTGTGAGGATATAGCTATCCTTCAGCCGTTCGTAGTCAGCGCGGTTGTCGAACCGCTCCTGCTGGATTCTGGTCATGTACAGCACATCCAGTTCTGGTATTACAGATTCCAGAGAATCCGTTTCCACATACTCCATGCCGTACTTATCCAGCACTTCGTATTTCACATAGCTTGGCAGTTTCAGTTCCTCCGGAGAGATCAGCACGATCTTAATATTCTCATACCTGCCCATGGCGGCGATTAGAGAATGCACGGTTCTGCCGTACTTCAAGTCACCGCAGCAGCCGATGGTCAGATCGTGGAGCCTGCCGTTTTCCCGATAGATCGTCAGCAAGTCAGCCAGGGTCTGGGTGGGATGGCAGTGGCCGCCGTCACCGGCGTTGATCACAGGGATGGAGGCTGCCTTGGCTGCCACATAGGGCGCGCCTTCCTTAGGATGGCGGATAGCCATAATATCCGCATAGCAAGAGAGGATCTTGGCGGTATCTGCCATGCTCTCGCCCTTGCTTGCGGAGGAAGAGCTTGCCTCACTGAATCCGATCACATTGCCGCCCAGTTCCAGCATAGCAGCCTCGAAGCTCAGTCGGGTACGGGTAGAGGGCTCAAAGAACAGGGTTGCCAGTTTCTTGCCGTGGCAGCTTTCTGCATACTTCCAGGGATTGTCAATAATATCGCAGGCTACCTTCAGCAGCTCGTCCAGTTCCTCTACAGAAAAATCAACAATATCGATCAAACTTCTCATTACTTTGCTCCATTCACGGCCAGATAGTTCTTAATTCTGGTTACATTCTCTTCGTTGGCAGGATCTTCCTCCAGGTACTCGATGATGTCATACACATCCACAACGGAGTAGACGGGGAATCCGAACTGCTCCTCGATCTCCTGCATAGCACCCTTTTCACCCTGGCCCTTTTCTTTCCGGTCAACCATAATGAAGGTAGCGATAACCTTGGTGCCTTCCAGATGCTTGAGGATGTCCATACTCTCCCGGATCGCGGTACCGGCAGTGATCACATCTTCGATAATGACGATCTCTTCCCCAGCCTGAGGGACATAGCCCACAAAGGTGCCACCCTCGCCGTGATCCTTTACTTCTTTACGGTTAAAGAAGAACGGAACGTTCAGACCATTCTTGGATAAAGCCACTGCCGCAGAAATGGACAGGGAGATACCTTTATAGGCAGGACCGTAGAGAACGGCTTCCTTTCTGCCCAGCTTTTCAAAGTAGGCCTTGGCATAGAATTCGCCCATCTTGGTAATCTGGTCTCCGGTCTTGATCATACCGGCGTTGACAAAGTAAGGGATCTTCCGGCCGGATTTGGCGGTAAAATCACCAAATTTCAGAACGCCTGCGCTCTGCAGAAATTCAATAAACTCTCTTTTATAGCTTTCCATTTATATATCTCCTTCCAATATTGATATCCTACGAATGTTCCTTTTGAGAACCTGTAGGGTTCTGAATACTATAACCAACATTTACAAGGTGATCTGCAACACGCTCCAGTCCCATAACCGTAGAGGTGTAGTAGGGACTGTGAGTGACCTTACAGTCATTGTTGGAGAGGCGGCCGAAGTGATTGTCCGTCAGGCATTTTTTCATACCGTCAACCTGATTCTCAAAAGCTGTCAGTTCCGGCAACCGCCGATAATCCAAATTCACGAAGGCATCTCTTGCAATGGCAAACATGGCAAGAACCGTATCGCACATGGAAGCGATCTCATCCTTAGCAGTCTGAGAATATACCAGTTCCTTTTGCTTCATCTCCTGACTCAGTTCAAAGAAATTCAGCGCATGGTCGCCGATGCGTTCCAGGTCGTTGAGTACATGGAAGTATGCGCCGACTGTGGCTTCATCCTGGTCATTGAGCTGCGCAGCAGAAAGTTTAATCAGGAAGGAAGTCAGATTGCTGTTGGTAAAGTCAATTATTTCTTCGTTTTCAGCAATGCGCTCTCCATCCTCATCGGCCCCAGTCTGCAGAGCGCCAAAGGACAAACGGATATTCTCCTCAGCAAGCCGGAGCATATAATCAATTTCCTTTTTCGCCTGCGCCACAGCAACAGAGGGAATGGCCAAAATATGATCGTCCACAAAACGCAGCATGTGGTTTGATTTGGAAGTTTCCTTTTCCTGAATGATAAACTTGGAGAAGGCAACCAGTTGCTTGACAAAAGGCAGCAGCAGCAATGTGGTGCTGACATTGAAGATCACATGGAACGCGGAAAGCCGCATCTGCAGGGACATGGTATCTTCACCCGGGAAGATAGAAGTCAGCAGATTAATCATCGGCTGGTGGAATATCCAGATAACAGCAGTGAACAAAGCCGAACCGATGACATTGAAAGTGAAGTGGATCAGCGCCACCCGCTTTGCGTTGGCGTTGGCGCCGGCACAGGCCAACAAGGCCGTTACACAAGTACCGATATTAGCGCCCAAAATAATAAACAATGCCAGATCTAAATTCAACACTCCGGTACCTACCATGGTAATCACCACGCCGGTAGCTGCGGAAGAGCTTTGAATCAGAGCCGTAAAGATCACACCTACAAGGATCAGCAGCAGAGGAAAGTTGATGATCCCAAAAATGTTCGTAAACATCTCTTTAATCAACGCATTTCCAAAAGCCTGCTCGCTGCTCATAATTTCCAAGCCAACAAAAACCAAACCCAAACCGCTGCACAAAAGACCCGCCAGCTTGATCTTCTCCTTCTTAAAGAAGCCCATCATCACGCCGGCAAAGGCAAAAAAGTACATGACCATATTGAAATAGTCATTTTTCAGAGCCACCAGCACACCGGTGATGGTTGTACCGATGTTGGCGCCCATAATGACAGAAGTGGCCTGCACCAAAGTCATTACACCGGCATTGACCAAACCGATCACCATTACGGAGGTAGCAGAAGAGCTTTGGATGATTGCGGTAACACCTGCGCCAACGCCCACAGCGGAGAAGCGGTTGCCCACAATTCTGCCCAGCATTTTTTTCATGCCGGCACCTGCGCTCTTCTCCAGCGCCTCACTCATAAAGTTCATACCGACAATGAATATACCGACTCCGGCAAGCAGCCAGATCAGACTTTGAAACAGCTGCATAATTTCTTCAACAGTAAACAATATATCTTATCCTTTCAATCAATCGCAGAACTCAGCAATACAACGTTCATAAGCAGCAACAGGATCTGCTGCAGCGGTAATGGGACGGCCCACCACAATGTAGTCCGAACCAATCTGCTTGGCCTGAGCAGGGGTCATGACCCGCTTTTGGTCACCCACATCGCCATCTGCAAAACGGACACCGGGGGTGACAGTCAGGAAGCTCTTTCCGCAGGTGTCGTGGACCTTGCCCGCCTCCAGAGGGGAGCAAACGATGCCGTCCAGACCTGCTTCTTCAGCGCACTTGGCGTAGTGCATCACCACTTGGTCAATGGGGGCATGGATCATCAGATCCTGTTCCATACTCTCCTGGTCGGTGGAAGTCAGCTGGGTCACAGCGATCAGCAGAGGGCGGGTACCATCGGCACGGGTCAGCCCTTCCAAAGCGGCTTTCATCATGTTCTTCGTGCCTGCGGCGTGGAGGTTCGTGATATCCACATCCAGATTGCTCAGCACAGCCATCGCTTTCTTCACAGTGTTGGGGATATCGTGGAGCTTCAGATCCAGGAAGATCTTATGCCCCCGGGCCTTGATTTCTCTTACGATGGAAGGGCCTTCCGCATAGTACAGCTCCATGCCGATCTTTACAAAGGGCTTGCGGCCGGTAAACTGATCCAAGAATGCAAAGGTCTGCTCCGCGCTTGCAAAGTCGCAAGCAACAATGACGTCCTTACCCATTATTTTGCGCCTCCTATGATTTCACGTAATGTGTTGATTCTGTACTTATCCATGACAGCAGGCAGCTGCTCAATCATATCGCGGCAGGCAAAGGGATTGACAAGGTTAGCCGCACCTACCTCCACAGCAGTTGCGCCGGCCAGCATCATCTCGATCACATCCTCGGCAGAGGATACACCGCCCATGCCCACCACCGGGATCTTCACTGCATTGGCAACCTGATACACCATCCGCACAGCCACCGGGAAGATGGCAGAACCGGAGAAACCGCCCATTTTATTGGCGATAACTGGCTTGCGTGTACGCAGGTCGATCCGCATACCCAGCATGGTGTTGATCAGACTGATGCCGTCAGCGCCGGCGTCCTCACAGGCCTTTGCAATGGATACAATATCCGTCACATTGGGGCTGAGTTTTACGATCACCGGCTTTGTGGTGACCTTTTTCACCGCTGCGGTCACCTCTGCGGCAGCCTTGGGGTCCGTACCAAAGCTCATGCCGCCACCATGGACATTGGGACAACTGACATTGACTTCCAGCCAACCAACCTGTTCTTCTTTGTCCAGCTTCTCACAGGTGTATGCATAGTCTTCGATACTGAAGCCGGATACATTTGCCATGACAGGCTTATGAAAGCAGGTCTTCAGTTTCGGCAGTTCCTCGGCAATCACCTTCTCCACACCGGGGTTCTGCAGACCCACAGCATTGATCATGCCTGCCGTACATTCTGCAATTCGGGGTGTGGGGTTACCAAACCGGGGATCTTTGGTTGTGCCTTTGAAAGAAAATGTGCCAAGGCAGTTGATATCGTAGAGCTCAGCATACTCATAGCCGTAGCCAAAGGTGCCGGATGCGGGAATCACAGGATTGTCAAGGGTGATCCCGCACAGATCCACGCTTAATCTTCCCATAGGATCTCCTCCTTCCGCATCACGGGGCCTTCCTTGCAGATTCGCTTATAGCCGGTAAGGGTCTTGCAGGAGCAGCCCATACATGCACCAAAACCGCAGCCCATCCGCTTCTCAAAGCTCATCTGGCCGGAGGAGACGGATGCCTTATACACAGCCTTCAGCATCGGCTCAGGACCACAGGTATAGAAGTAAGTATAGTCCATTTCCTTCAATGCATCGGTTACAAAGCCCTTTGTGCCGTAAGTGCCGTCCACTGTGGTGACGGCGACCTCTGCGCCCAACGCCTTAAATTCCGCTTCATAGAAAATTTCAGCCTTGGTATTAAAGCCCAGGATCACCTTCACTTGCTTGCCTTCGGCGATCAGCTGCTTCGCCAGCAGGTACATGGGCGGCACGCCAACACCGCCGCCCAGGAGCACTGGCTTGTCCCCGGACACAGTTTGATCATAGCCATTGCCAAGGCCGGTCAGTACATCCAGCTTTTCGCCAATTTGCATCCGGGACATCTGTTCCGTACCCTTGCCAACCGCCTTATAGACGATGGTCAGAACATCCCCTTCCAGGTCGCACACGGAAATAGGGCGACGCAGGTACAGGCCATCCAACTGAATATTCACAAATTGGCCTGCCGCTGTGATGGCAGAGGTATCGCCCCGGAGCTGCATTTGGTAAACAGACTCCGTCAGGGCTATATTTTCAACAATTTCAAAGATTCCCTGCTTCATAGGGCCTCCTTATGCATCGATGGTGGAAATGGTCAGGGTGGTCTCTTCCAGAACATCCAGCAATACCCGAACAGTATCCAAAGCGGTAAACAAGGATACATTGTTCTCAGTGGCGATCTGACGGATCTGTACGCCATCATTGCCCTCACTGCCGGGATCCTTGGTATTGATCACATAAGCAATATGACCCTGTCGCAGGGCATTGGGGATCTCGTCGCTGCCGTCACCGATCTTGCTCAGCGCATGGGTACGGATACCGTTTGCCTTTAAGAACTGGGCAGTGCCGTGTGTGGCCTCAATGTTAAAGCCGAGCTGGTAGAAACGGCGGATCAGCGGCAGAGCCTCTGCCTTGTCCTTATCGGCGATGGTAGCAAGCACCGTGCCGTAGTTCTGCAGTCTCATACCGGAGGCCTGTAAGGCTTTGTACAGAGCGCGGTTCATAGTGCTGTCATAGCCGATGGCCTCACCGGTGGATTTCATCTCCGGGGAAAGGTAGGCATCCAAGCCGCGGATCTTATTGAAAGAGAACACAGGTGCTTTTACATACCAGCGTTTCTTTTCCTCCGGGTAGATATCGAACAGTCCCTGTTCCTTCAGGGTCTTTCCCAATATCACTTCCGTAGCAATATCTGCCAGAGAGTAGCCGGTAGCCTTGCTCAGGAAGGGCACAGTACGGGAGGAACGGGGATTCACCTCAATGATGAACACGTTGTCCTCCTTATCCACAATGAACTGGATATTGAATAGGCCCACAATACCGATGCCCAGACCCAATTTTCTTGCATACTGCAGAATAATACCCTTAACCTTATCAGAAATGGAGAATGTAGGATACACACTGACCGAGTCACCAGAGTGAACACCGGTGCGCTCTACCAGCTCCATAATGCCGGGAACAAACACATTATAGCCGTCGCAAATGGCATCGATCTCCACCTCACGGCCCTCGATATACTTATCCACCAGAACCGGCTTGTCCTCGTCGATTTCAACGGCGGTCTTCAGGTAGTGCCGCAGCTGATCCTCGTTGGCGACGATTTGCATAGCGCGGCCGCCAAGCACAAAGGAGGGGCGCACCAAGACAGGATAGCCGATTCGAGCGGCAGCTGAAATGCCGTCTTCGATCTTGGTAACTGCCTTGCCGGTGGGCTGAGGAATCTGCAGCTCAGACAGAAGCTTTTCAAAAGCATCCCGGTTTTCAGCTTTATCAATGGCTGCGCAATCGGTACCGATGATCTTCACACCCCGGTCAAACAGGGGCTGGGCAAGGTTAATCGCGGTCTGGCCACCCAGGGAGGCGATTACACCGTCGGGCTTTTCAAACTCGATGATGTTCATTACATCTTCTGTAGTCAGCGGCTCGAAATACAGCTTGTCAGCGGTGGTGTAATCTGTAGAAACCGTTTCGGGGTTATTGTTGATGATAATTGCCTCGTAGCCTGCCTTTTTAATGGTCATAACCGCGTGGACAGTGGAATAATCGAATTCCACGCCTTGACCGATGCGGATGGGGCCTGCGCCCAGAACCACGATTTTCTTCTTATTGGTAAGAACAGACGCATTCTCACCGGTGTAGGAGGAGTAGAAGTAAGGAATATAAGCGCCGGTATGGCAGGTATCCACCATGCGGTACACGGGGAAGAGGCTATTTTCCTTGCGGAGGTTGTAAACCTCTACTTCCTTTACGCCCCACAGCTTTGCAATAAATTGGTCGCCAAAGCCCATCTTCTTGGCTTCCTTCAGGGTCTGCAGATCGCCGGGGTGTGCCTTTACAACTGCTTCCATCTCCACGATCCGCCGGATAGCCTCCAGGAAGAAGGCGGTGATCTTCGTGATCTGGTGGAGCTTCTCCACGGTGATGCCACGGCGCAGCAGCTCTGCAACAGCGAAAATGTTGTCATCCTGGAATTTTTCCAGATAGGTGAGCATATCTTCGGTGGCCATATGGTCAAACTTTGCCATGTGGAAATGGCAGACGCCGATTTCCAGAGACCGGACGCCCTTCAGCAGGCACTCCTCCAGAGAAGAGCCGATGCCCATGATCTCGCCGGTAGCCTTCATCTGGGTGCCCAAGGTATTTGCCGCCGTGGCAAACTTATCAAAGGGGAATCTAGGCAGCTTGGCAATGGCGTAGTCCAGCTTGGGTTCAAAGGCGGCGTTGGTATTGGCAATGGAGATCTCCTCCAGATGCATGCCCACTGCGATCTTGGCAGTGACACGGGCAATGGGATAGCCGGATGCCTTGGAGGCCAACGCAGAAGAACGGGAAACTCTGGGGTTTACCTCAATCAGGTAGTACTCAGAGGTCTGGGGATTCAGGGCAAACTGCACATTACAGCCACCCTCGATCTTCAGCTCACGGATCAGCTTGATTGCTGAGTCGTTGAGCATTTTCTCGTCTTCTTTGGACAGTGTCATAATGGGAGCGACCACCAGAGAGTCGCCGGTGTGGACACCCACAGGGTCAATGTTTTCCATACCGCAGATGGTAATGGCGTGGTCGTTGGAGTCACGCATAACTTCAAACTCGATTTCCTTGAAGCCCTTGACAGATTTTTCGATCAGCACTTGATGGACAGGAGAAAGTTTGAAAGCATTCAACCCAATCTCTACCAGTTCCTCTTCCGAGTAGGCAAAGCCGCCGCCAGTACCGCCCAGGGTAAAGGCAGGACGCAGTACTACCGGGTAGCCGATCCGCAGTGCGGCAGCCTTGGCTTCTTCAATGGAATATGTGATCTCAGAGGGAATCACAGGCTCCCCGATAGACTGACACAGTTCCTTGAATAGTTCCCGGTCTTCTGCCCGCTCGATAGATGCGCTGGATGTACCCAGCAGCTCCACCCGGCATTCCCGCAGGATGCCCTTCTTCTCCAACTGCATAGCAAGGTTCAGACCTGTCTGGCCGCCGATACCGGGCACGATAGCATCCGGCCGCTCATAACGGATGATCTTTGCGATATATTCCAGGGTCAGAGGCTCCATATAGACCTTATCTGCAATCACTGTATCGGTCATAATGGTAGCAGGATTGGAGTTGCACAGCACAACCTCGTAGCCCTCTTCCTTCAGCGCAAGGCAAGCCTGTGTGCCCGCATAGTCAAACTCCGCAGCCTGACCAATCACGATGGGGCCGGAGCCAATAATCAAAATCTTCTTAATATCCGTTCTCTTTGCCATACTTCATTCCTCCCAAATCACTTCTTATATACAGGCCTTCCGTCGCAAACGGTCAGCACACATTCACCTTTTAGCTTCCACCCGGTAAAGGGGCAGGCTTTTCCCATAGATAGGAACTCGTCGGGATCAACGGTAAATTCCTTGTTGAGGTTCCATACCGTGAAGTCATTTTCTGCTGGGATGTCAAACCGTTTCCGGGGATTTGCGCTCAGCAGATCAACCAGTTTTTCCAGTGTCAGGATTCCGGGCAGTACCAGATGCGTATACAGCACCGGGAAAGCGGTTTCAATGCCAACCACACCAAATGCGCTGCCGGCAAGACCTCTACCCTTTTCTTCTGCGCTGTGAGGTGCGTGGTCGGTGGCGATCATGTCGATGGTTCCGTCTAGAACTCCGGCAACAAGGGCTTCCCGATCGCGCTTATCCCGCAGGGGCGGATTCATCTTGAACCTGCCATCTTCCTGTAAATCACGATCATCCATTACCAGATAGTGTGGGCCGGTCTCGCAGGTCACATCCAGGCCCTTTGCTTTGGCCTGCCGGATCAACTCCACCGTCTCCTTGGTAGAGATGTGGCACACATGGTAACTGCAGCCGGTCTCCTCCACAAGGCGCAGGTCTCTTGCCACCTGCTCATACTCGCTGGCGCTGCAGATACCCTTGTGCCCATGCTCTGCCGCATAGCGTCCATCGTGAATGTAGCCGCCGTGAAGCAGGCTGTTCACTTCGCAGTGGGCCACGATCATCTTACCAAGCGCCTTTGCCCGGAGCATAGCCTGCCGCATCATCTCATCACTTTGCACGCCTCGTCCGTCATCGGAAAAAGCGATGACATTCTCCGCCATACCCTCCAGGTCCGCCAGTTCTTCCCCCTTCTGCCCCACGGTGATCGCACCGTATGGGTAGACATGGATACAGGCACCCGATTCAATCCGTTCCAATTGTCTGGCAAGGTGCTCTACAGAATCCGGTACGGGATTTAAGTTTGGCATAGTACATACGGCGGTGTAGCCGCCTCTTGCTGCAGCCTGTGCGCCGGTTACAATGGTCTCTTTATAAGAAAATCCCGGCTCACGGAAATGCACATGCACATCACAAAAGCCGGGAAAAACAACATATTGGGCATTGTTATCAAAAGATAATCCATCAATCAAGGGAGCACAAGGGGCAATAACACTATCCACACAAAAGCCAATACCCTTCAGCTTCATGCTTGCATTCATCATAGTGTTCCCCTCCTATAAGATTTATCTTTAGAATTGTATCATAGCCTCCCTGCATTGTCAAATAGTTGCTCCCAAAAATCTACACAAACTTCCCGTCATTGTGAAAGCTCCTCTGTGTCCAAATCCACAAATGAATACCTCCGTACCCAAGTTCCCTCTCTGCGCTCCACCGTGCTGCGATGTCGGCTCAGCAGGCGCACAATTGGATACACATCGATCCATATCTCGGAATTACACTCTTTCTGGCTTTCGTCAAACACCAGCTGCAGCCCAAAATGCAGGTGCACAGTCTCGATATTATTCACATTCTCCCGGTCTGAATAACCGGTTCGGCCCATAAAGCCGATCACATCTCCCGGCTGCACAATATCCCCTACCGCCAGATTCTCTGCAAATGGCTTGTCTTTTTGCAGGTGCGCATAGTAGTAATACCGCCGGGAGTCGAAGGAGCGGATACCAATTCGCCAGCCGCCATACCGATTCCATCCCAGCGCCTCCACAATGCCACCTTCCACCGCAACAATCGGTGTGCCCAGGCCACCCATCAGATCGTTTCCCAGGTGCTTTCTGGCAAAGCCAAAGGATCGCTGATTACCAAAGTCGGAGCAATGGCTATAGCCGTAGCCCGCGGCAATGGGGCTGTATGCTTTCAGCCCGTAGGTCGGCTTTCGCTCTCCATCAATTTCAATTAAAAAATTACCCAAAAGTTCGCCCAACACCGCATCGTATGCCCTGTGGTAATAGTCGTAATATTTGTAAAGATCCCCCAATAATTCCTGGGGCGTTTTATCGTTCTTTAGGTCCTGCACAGCTTTTTTTACCGACAAAAGGCCGCACTTTCCACCGGTTCTGCAGCCGGCTAAGGCAAATATATCAATCCAGCTAATATGCTTTTCCTGCTCCGCGGTCTCAATATCCACCTGCATGGCATACTCCAGCGATTCATAAGGAATCTGAAAGTCTACCCAGCGGATCGGCTCAGCATTTGCAGGTATCACAGGCAAAAGCACGACCGCCAAAATAAAAAGAATCCACCGTTTCACATTACCACCTCTAGGGTAGCTTGTGAAACGGTGGAAAAATGATACCTTACAATTATTGCAAATCCCTGCGAATCCCCTCAGCAATCCGGTATACATCGGTCATTGTCTGGATAGCGGAAATCTGCTCTTTATAATAGCTTGCATAGGCAACGCCCCGCAGATACCAGGCAAAATGTTTTCTGGCCTCCAGACAGGCAATTTTCTCACCTTTGTCCTCCAGCGCCATTTCAATCTGCCGGACCGCTACATCCACCCGCTTGGAAAGAATCGGGCGCTCATAGGGTGCATCATTCAGAAGTGCTGCCTTCACATCCGAAAAGACCCAGGGATTCCCAAAGGTTGCCCGGCCGATCATCACGCCGTCTGCCTTGGTCCAGTTGCGGCATTTGACAGCTGTTGCACCGTCCACAATATCGCCGTTGGCGATCACAGGTACAGACAGCTGTTCCTTTACCTTGGCGATCATATCCCAATCCGCCACGCCAGAGTACAGCATGCTGCGGGTGCGTCCGTGGACTGTAATCATGGCTGCACCGCAGTCCTCCATGCGCTTGGTAAAGTCCAGCACATTGATACTTCCCTTATCCCAGCCCAGGCGGCATTTCACCGTCACCGGGACATTCACGGCGGCTACTACCGCTTTTACAATCTCTCCCGCCAGTTCCGGAGTACGCATCAAACCGCAACCGTCACCGGAATTGGCAATTTTGGGCATTGGGCAACCCATATTAATATCCAAAAAGTCACAACCGGAGATCTCCAGCGCCAGCTGTGCCCCCTGTGCCATAATTTTCGGGTCATTGCCGAAAATCTGCGCGCCGCACAGGCTCCCTGCGTTCTTTTTTAGAAGCGCTGCGCTTTTCTTATCCTTATAGACCAATGCCCGGGAGGAAACCATTTCTGTAACAGTTATATTAGCACCCAATTCTGCACAGATTGTTCGGAATGCCCAATCGGTCACACCGGCCATGGGACCCAGCATAATAGGCGTATTCACTTCGTGTGATCCGATTTTCACAGTGCTCACCTCCCGCTTTCCGGGAGATTATACCACATTTCCGGATTTTTGGCAAGCTATAACACAGCGGTCAGCAGCCAAACCAGTCCTGTCAGCAGCGCTCCGATTCCCGCCCACAGTGGGCCTGCAAGTTGTTTCTTTTTTGAACGCGAACCCTGGAGGAGACCCCCTGCCTCCTTCAAAAGCTGCTCATCTGTAATGCCCTCTTTCCCTACGGCATGATCCTTCAAAATAAAGATCGCCTGGTCGAATAGCTTTTGGTCCTTGGAGTGCACCACAATCACCTGCCGGGATATTCCTTTTACCAACGCAATCCCTCCTTCTGTGGAAAGTATTCCCACCGGGATTGCTTTCATACTATTCATCCTGTTCCTTCGGGCGCTTGTAGCGGCCTTGTGGGCCCCATTCCGGCAGAGGCAATCTCTGCATAGCGCCAAAGATTCGTTCCTTCAGATCCGGATACGTAGCGCTCAGGTCATATACCAGTTGCTTGATCTCCTCCCGCTTGGTGTGTTTGTCTACAGGACACCGATTGTGAAGCACAGGCAGTTCCCTGCGGGTCACAAACGAATCGATGGTTCTCTCGTGGATGTAGAGCATGGGCCGAATCTGAATGATGCCCGTTCTGTCCAAGTCCGTCACCGGCTGGAAACAGCTGATGCGCCCCTCGTAGATCAAACTCATCATAAAGGTCTCCACTGCATCATCATAATGGTGGCCAAGCGCCAGCTTGTTCAGTCCCAGATCCAGCAGTGCCTGATTCAAAGCGCCCCTTCTCATTTTGGAACACATGGAGCAGGGATTCTTTTCTTTACGGTGATCGAAAATAATGGGGCCGATCTCCGTCCTCACCAAATGGAACGGTACATCCAGCTCTTTGCACAGCTGCTCAATACCGGAAAAGTCCATCCCCAGACCCATATCGATGGTGATTGCCTCTATGGTAAAGGGGTTGTGGTTATACTTACGCAGTTCCGCCAGAAAGACCAGAAGAGCAAGAGAATCCTTGCCACCGGAGACACCCACGCCGATCCGGTCACCGGCATGGATCATATTGTAGTCTTCTACGCATCTGCGTACAAGGCCAATCAGCTTTTGCATGTTACCGTTTCCTCCGATTTTAGATAAATTAGGAAGTTAGCATACACGAGATTGAGCGAGCTTTTAAGAGAATTCGCGACTTTATATAGTATTTCATAAATTTTATCAAAAAAGCGGTTGACATTTGCGCTTTGGTATGGTATAAAAATCAAGCGTTTTGCAGTATTTTACTGCATATACATGAATTTGTCAAAATAAATTAACCTAATTGGAGGAACGCATAATGTCCACTACTTTAGCTAAGCTGGAGACCGTTGAGCGCAAGTGGTACGTGATCGATGCAGCTGGCAAGCCTCTGGGCCGTACCGCTGTCATCGCTGCTAACCTGCTGCGCGGCAAGCACAAGGTCGATTTCACTCCCAACGTTGATTGCGGTGACTATGTCATCATCATCAACACCGACAAGGCTGTTCTGACCGGCAAGAAGCTGGACCAGAAGTCCTACTACCGTGTATCCGGCTGGATCGGCGGTCTGAAGGAAACTAAGGCCCGTGTGATGATGGACAGCCGCTCCGATTACGCTATGGAGCTGGCTATCAAGGGCATGCTGCCCAAGAACACCCTTGGCCGTAACTGCCTGGGCCGTCTGCATCTGTGCAAGGGCGCTGAGCATCCTCATGCTGCTCAGAAGCCGGAAGCATGGACCCTGGACTAATTGGAGGTAACTGATTATGTACGAGAGCAAGAAGAAGTATAACTACGGCACCGGCCGTCGTAAGTCCTCCGTTGCACGTGTTCGTGTTTACGAGAACGGCACCGGTTCCATCATCATCAATGGCCGCGACATCGACGATTACTTTGGTCTGGACACCCTGAAGCTGGTTGTACGTCAGCCCCTGGTCACCACCGATCTGGTTGGCAAGGTTGACGTTGTTGTCACTGTTGCCGGCGGCGGCGTTTCCGGTCAGGCCGGCGCTATCCGTCACGGCATCTCCCGTGCTCTGGTAACTCTGAATCCCGAGTACCGCCCCACTCTGAAGGCTGCCGGTTTCATGACCCGCGACCCCAGAATGAAGGAAAGAAAGAAGGACGGTCTGAAGGCTGCCCGTCGCGCACCTCAGTTCTCCAAGAGATAATTATCTTACGGTTTACTTCTACAGCAGGTTTCCAAAAGGAAGCCTGCTGTTTTCTTAACTCACACAAATTCCACCTGCCACATTTTCTTCGCACGCTTGAAAAAGTTGAGGTGTCATTTGTGTTCTTCAAGAGATAATCTATCTCTCATATCAAACTTCAAATAACCCAGAAACCGCAACGGTTTCTGGGCTTTCTTTATGCCTTAAAACACCGTTTTAACGCAAGTCATAAATTCAAAGTATTCAAATAAGAATCTGTATTGGCTATAACAAATTCACCGGCAAAACTTGAATTTGACTATTCTATTGTTATGGCTTAAAATGAGAAAAAAGCAAGGAGGACAAACTGTGAAAGAGCAGATTGATACCATACCGGTCAACGAGGCCTTTGAGGCCGGGGACGAATGTCCCTTTTGTCATATGGAACGTCAGGCGGAGCAAACAGCTATTCGCTATGTGGTTGGCCCCTGCGCCAGCTATATGGAGCCGTTGGTCCGGGGGGCAACCAACCGGGCAGGTTTCTGCCGCCAGCACTACAAGAAGATGTTCGACTATGGCAACTCTCTGGGGAGTGCCTTAATAATGCAGACCTATATGGTGGGACTTCAGAAAGAATTGCAAGTCCAGATGGACAGCCTCCAGATACTGAGCAAAAGGGGCTTATTCGCCAAGAAACCGAAGGGCGAGCTGCCCTTGTTGGCCTGGGCAAAGGGCAAGAACAGCACCTGTTATCTGTGCCAGATAATTGATTCCGATATGCACCGGTACTACGCCACCTTCTTCCATTTGATCAAAGGCCAAGATTTCCGGGCAAAGGTGGAAGGCAGCAAGGGTTTCTGTATGCACCATTTTGAAAAGCTGCTGGAAGCCGCCCAGGAAAAGCTACCCAGCGGGCAGATCGAGTGGTTCTACACAACGATACTGAATCAAATGCTGGAGAATCTGGGCCGTGTCCAGGGAGACCTAGACTGGTTCGTTGAAAAGTTTGACTACCGCAATGCTTCCGCGCCATGGAATAATTCCAGGGATGCAGTCTCCCGGTCCATGCAGAAGCTGAAAGGCGGCTACCCCTCCGACAACCCATTTAAACAGAATTAAAAATATACAATGGTTATCTTTCAAATTCCAATATATCGACAGGATCATAAAGCTGACAAGGGCGAGCTGTTGAACAGCTCGCCCCGTTTTATTTGTATCAAGAACCCGGATCTCTAGATTCTCTTACAAACAGATCTAGTTAAATAGGCCATCGAGTATTTCTTTTGCCGCTTCTGTTGGGTTACGCACAGGAACAACATAATCACAGATATCTGCATTTTTTTGTTCAGATTCCAATGCCATAATACGGTTGATCTTTTCTTCCAAATTCAAAGGTTTGCTTAGAAGGTTCCGTAGCAGTTCCTCTTTTTCCCGTTGTAGATAAATGGTAGCTACATTGGGGAAATTGGTTTTCATGGACATGGCACCGCAAATATCCATAACCGTCAGCACACAGTGCCCCCGTGCCAATATATTTTCTACATTCTCCTTGCAGGAACCGTAATTGTGGCCGGCATACATGGTGGATTCAAAAATCTCACCGCTGTCCCGCAGCTGCCGGAACGCATCCAGAGAGATGTAGTGATACCACCCTTCCCCATGCAGACCTACAGAGGCATCGGTAGTGTAGCTGACCAGTTTTTCAAACTTATCAGACATCTTCAACAGTTCCTGCGCCACCTGGGTCTTTCCGCTGCCGGAAGGACCAACCAACACAACAATACCGGTATCAGACTTCCCTGTAAAATTTCGTTTCAGTCGGGGATTGTACCCGTCTGAAATGACCTCTATCAACTTCAAAAACTCATCATAAGTATTCACCGCCAGCATGCCGGTTGCATGCTGATTCCAGGGACGACGCATTAAGATGGGGTAAGATGTATTGGAGCGGGACACATTATGCATCCCGTCATCAAACAGGATATCCACATCAATTTTGTCTTTTCGGGAGCCCATATAAATATGATCCTGAGGAATCTCAGGGAACTCCTCCATAATTCTTTGCGCTCTGATGCTCATAAACTCCGGATACACAGATGTGGAGACAAACACCTCAGTCATCCTGCTGAGCTTTCGCACAAATTCTTTCGCCCCCCGGATCACCGGCTGTGTCCTGAAGAAGTCTGGGTCATGAAAAAACTCAAAAATCACATCTGCCCGGGTTCCCAGTCTGCCCCATTTATCTACCTCGTAAATAGTCAGAGGTGGATCAAATTGATACTTTTCATTGGCCAGACGGATCGCATAGGGAATACATTCCATCAGAACATCATCTATGTCCAATGCAGTTGATAGGCGAAATCTTCTGTTCATGGGCACACTCTCTTTCTACCGTCAAATACACTTCTCTAAAGAAGATCCAATATTCTCATTCAATATGCAGCTATCATACCACACATCACAGAGAAATACAAGCCAGCTTTTCCAGAGGTAATTTTCCTAGAAAGTATTTGACAAACCGCAATTTTATATCTATAATCGATCATAGAAATTTATGGGCCTGTAGCGCAGTTGGGAGCGCACTACATTCGCATTGTAGGGGTCGGGAGTTCGAATCTCCTCAGGTCCACCATTAAAAAAGCCATCCATTGGGATGGTTTTTTTGTATGTATGGAATTCGTATATAGATACTTGCAGGCATAAAAAAGAGCCAGGATTTCACCTGACTCTCTTGTGTTCGCGTTACCTATCTTCCCGGGCAGTCGCCCGCCAAGTATTGTCGGCGTACATGAGCTTAACTTCTGTGTTCGGAATGGGAACAGGTGGACCCTCATGACAATCAACACGAACTCCTATGGATGGCTCTCGCC
The DNA here is from genome assembly GCA_045595945.1 of Faecousia sp. GTDB lineage: Bacteria > Bacillota > Clostridia > Oscillospirales > Oscillospiraceae > Faecousia. Next base: position 5 of record JAZOBL010000037.1, on the reverse strand, counting down.
ATCTT
>JAZOBL010000036.1:0-9687 GCA_045595945.1 Faecousia sp. | reverse complement strand
ACCTCGTATGAATTTCCCCTATAACGATGCCGTTATTGTGTTTCACCATATGTATGCCCGAAGCAGGAATCCGTGGGAATACTGCGTTCCTGCTGACAGCGAGGTGGAATGCGTGATTCGGTTGATCTTCGTGTATGTTTTACACCAAATGTTTCAAATATCTTTTCGGCATTATCATTGCTGCTCTATTGGTGAGGAGGAGCGTATCGAGGTGTATGTAATGCCTATTTCGGATTTTGACAAATGGCTTGCACTGGAAACACCCTACTTAGCTGTAACACCCAAACGCGGTAAGTTATATGACTGCCCTGCGGATGCAAGAAAAGCGCGAATACAAGCCGAGGAAGATACTTGATATGGGTACAAATCATCGTTCCCGGACACTTGATATCCTTTCGGAATTTTGCTATACTATAAGCAAAGAACGCAAAGGAGGAAGGCAAATGTCAGTTTTACAGAAAAAAACCGAATATGTTTTGATGAATAAAGACTGCCGTGTGCTTTCTTTTCTATGCTGTAGAAATGAGTATGACGAGCCGACTTTTCAGGAACTGCAGTGGTATGCATCCTACCGGCCGATTGGCTATAAAACTCTGACCGGTTTTTTAGAGAGGCGGAAAGCCCCCAAGCACCGGGAGCACATCCAGCGCCTGCTGGAGCGCTTTGGGTGCGATGATTTGGAATGCTTCTTGAATGTGACTCACGCTGTCTCCTTGAACGATACTTTCTGGGTGAAACGGGAAGATCGGGATATTTGCTGGGACCAGGTTTCCCTATACCGGAATGAATTTGATCAGCTGATCAGTGAGGCGGCCTTCGATGGGTCTGCCAGCAGCAGTGAGCTGTCTACCACTTCTCCTGAGTTTGGTACAGACGGCAACTATGCCAAGTGCTGGATCCGGGAAGATGATGGTATCTACCTTTACAAGACCGGAAGCAGCCGCTATGAGGTCGAGCCTCTGTCCGAGTTTCTGGCAGCTCAGTTGGCAGCACACATTTGCCCCAATTATGTGGATTACGACTTGGACTTCTACCGTGGAAAGCTGATCAGTAAATGTAAACTGTTCACCACAGAAGACCTTGGTCTCGCCAAGGCGGCAGGCATATTTACAGAGGATCGCACGATTCCTGCAATGCTTCGCTATTTCGAGGAGCTCGGCAGTGGCGATGCTTTCCAGCGTATGTGCATTTTGGACGCCCTGACTTTTAATCCGGATCGCCACTATGGCAACTTTGGTGTGCTATTCAATACCGAGACCATGGAGCCCATTTCTATGTGTCCGGTGTTTGATAACAATCGCAGCCTGTTCCCGGATCTTGACCAGGGGCAATTGGAGAATCCGGACTGGTATTTGCAGAAGTGCAAGCCGATGATTGGAAAGGACTTCTTGCTGACAGCCCGTGGGCTTTTAACACCGAAGATCCGTTCTGACCTGAAAAACCTGAAAGGCTTTCAATTTAACCAGCATACTCGCATTGAGGCCCCTCAGGAGCGCCTAGAGGCTCTGAGTGCTATTGTAAATGCTCAGATTAATGCGATAATCGAATAACGGAATATATACAAGAACGCACGCACTTTCTGTAACGAGAGTGCGTGCGTTTGCTATAAAATTAAGCGCTAAATCCAACTCACAAACAGTTTTTTATTACCTCGCGCCTCCTCAACAGAAACAGGGCGAAAACCATCCTCTGTTTCGATATGTAAGGCATATGCACCGGTTCCAGGTTATATAGGACAATGATAGCCTCCGTCTGTTTTCTGTTAAAGCCATCTTTGGTGATGATTCGCTTGGCTTCCTTCAGATCCGTTATGGATTTCAATTTCCAGCGACCACCTTGATAGCATTGAAACAGCATATAGTCCGAACAATCCAACGATGTGCTGTCATCAATAGTGCTTACATACCGCTTACCGGTATAGGTCTGCCCGTTCACGCAGTAGGTAAAATGGATGATATGGGGGAAAACCGCACCGTCAAACAATTTTCGGCGGACGGGCTTGGTATTGACCTTGAGCCACCAACAGGGTTTGACATCTATAACGGTGCCTTCCGTCTGCTCTCCTGCAATTGCATTGCTGACACCGATCCCAAACATTCTCAAGAACATAATAAACTCCTTATGAAACCAGTTGTAAAATCATTTGCGCGTATTGTGCAGGATGATTGATACTCAGATCGCCATGTCTATAACCGGGTATGCTTTCTGCCGTGCTGTTGGGAATCGTTTGGTTGAGCATTTTTGCGGACAGCCGGATCGCGGCTTGCTCCTTACCGCCGAAACCAATATGTACTTTGGCATTCGTATTTTGCAATGCAGGCTTTATAGAGTACGCGCTGTTGGCTTGCAAAAATGCGATCATATCTTCTTTGCTGATTTTGCAGGTATCTCGGTAGTAATCATCAAACAGTGTTTTGGGGATTCCCAGATAGGCAGCCTGCATTTTGGCGAACCACTTCTGCTTGATCAGACCGTAGCTCATACCAAAGGATGATTTGATTAGCGCATGGGTCAGCTTCATAGGTTTGACCAGCGCGCTTTCAATCAAAGCAAACCTGCAAATATCGGGTCTTTGTGTCAGCATTTCCACGGCAATCTGTCCACCAAGAGACAGGCCACCAACTGCCAGGACTTTCCCGCCAAAATGCTCGTCAATATGGGCAATGATCCTTGCAGCATTATCTTCAATGGAAGTAAAAGGCGCGTCACTATCCGCATGTCCGTCCAGAGCTGGCAGAACCACATGGTATTTATCTGCCAAAAGCTGTGCGACTTCGCGGTAATTCCACCAGGACAGACCACCGCCATGGAGCAGGATGACGGTTTGCGAATTGTGTGCACCATATTCAACATACTGCATTGTGCCTCACCTCTAACAGTATTATAGTTTTCCCCAATATAGCCGTCAACATCTTTATACAATCTTAACACCGCCTGCATGAGCCTTAACACCCCCTTTATACCTTTTTTGATAGGATTACAATAAGAAAAGTGTTGGGAGGTATCGCCATGTGGGCGGTTTTACATAAACGAAAACTCAGTTCATCCCAGATCATTCTCTTTGGCTTTGCCGGGGTGATCTTAGTGGGAACACTGCTGTTGCTTCTTCCGTTTGCTACAAACAGCGGTCAAAGCGCTTCCTTTTGGGACGCTCTGTTTACATCCACTTCCGCTGTCTGCGTGACAGGTCTGATCGTACAGGATACGGCAACCTACTGGTCTGGGTTCGGTCAATCGGTGATTTTACTACTGATCCAGATCGGCGGCATGGGCGTGATCACCGTTGCTGTGGCTATTACCATGGCATCCGGCAAGAAGATATCCCTCATGCAGCGCAGCACCATGCAGGATGCTATTTCTGCCCCTCAGGTGGGCGGAATTGTCCGGTTCACAGGTTTTATTTTGAGAGGAATCTTCCTGTTTGAATTGCTGGGAGCATTGGTGCTGATGACTGTATTCATTCCGGAGTATGGTCTAAAAGGCATTTGGTTGGCAGTATTTCATTCCATCTCTGCATTCTGCAACGCAGGCTTTGACCTGATGGGAACAAACAGTCCCTATTCCTCGTTAACTGCTTATGCTGCCCATCCGATGGTGAATATCACCGTGATGCTTCTCATCGTGATCGGCGGTATCGGTTTCCTGACCTGGCAGGATATCCGGCAGAACGGCATCCGCATACAGCGGTATCGGATGCAGAGTAAGGTGATCCTGGCTACCACCGGAATCCTGCTGCTCGTCCCGGCTATATATTTTTTCTTTTTCGAGTTTTCTGCGGAGCCGATGGGGAAACGTATCCTGATGTCCTTGTTCCAGGCAGTGACGCCAAGAACAGCAGGCTTTAATACCGCAGATCTGACAGCCCTCAGCGAGACCGGACAGACTCTGACCATTGGCTTGATGCTTGTTGGCGGCAGCCCCGGCTCCACCGCAGGCGGTATGAAGACCACTACAGTCGCGGTGCTGATCGCCTGTGCGGTTGCCGTGTTCCGCAGACGGGAAAACGGACGGTTCTTCGGCAGGCGGATCGCGGACGATACTGTAAAAAACGCGCTGACCGTGTTTCTGATGTACATCTCCCTGTTCTTGCTTGGCGGTATGATCATTAGCCGGGTAGAGAATCTGCCGATCCTTACATGTCTGTTTGAAACTGCATCCGCTATCGGTACGGTTGGTCTGACGCTGGGCATCACACCGGGATTGCATCTCATTTCCAAGCTAATCCTCATCAGCCTGATGTTCTTGGGCCGGATCGGTGGCTTGACTCTGATCTTCGCCACACTGTCCGCAAATAAAAACACCCTCTCCAAGCTGCCTTTGGAGAAGATCACTGTTGGGTAAGCCGAGAGAAGTTGAACCCCGATAGGTTTTCGCAGGCTGTTTGCCGCCAATGCTTCGGAAAATTCCTTAAAAATACCAATGGGTATTCTCTGCGGAATTTTTCTTGCCTTGCCAACAAACTGCTCTGCGAAAACTGCTGCGCACCTCTCAGCAAGAGGTTTTGTTGGGATTTTTGGTGCAGCGAACGCGGCCTTGCTGACGCAAGGCAAGGACAATAAAGCAAAAAGATCACAAAAAATCTGCTGAGAGGCTGTCGTGGTTCGACTCCTCTCGGCTTAGGAGGAATCTCTATGAAATCAATTCTTTTAATTGGCCTTGGCCGTTTCGGAAAGCACATCGCAATAAAACTCCGTGAGCTGAACCATCAGGTCATGGCAGTGGATCACAAGGAGGAACTGGTGCAGGAGATTCTTCCTTACGTCACCAACGCCCAGATCGGTGACAGCACCAATGAAGCGTTTCTGCGGAGCTTGGGAGTGGACAATTACGATGTCTGCATCGTAGGTATCGGCAATAACTTCCAAAACAGCCTGCAGACCACAAGCCTGCTGAAGGAATTAGGCGCCAAGCTGGTAGTGTCCCGTGCCGCAACGGATGTACAGGAGAAGTTCCTCCTGAGAAACGGTGCGGATGAGGTGGTGTATCCGGAAAAGCAGCTGGCAAGATGGGCAGCCATCCGGTACAGCGCCGACCATGTGCTGGATTACATTAAGCTTGACAGCGAGAACGCGATTTTTGAAGTAACGATCCCCCAGAGTTGGATGGGTAAAACCGTTGGTCAGCTGGATATTCGTAAAAAGTTTAATATCAATATCTTAGGAACAAAGTGTGGAAGCAAGCTGGATTCCTTCATCACGCCGGACACCCTGCTGTGCGAGGGGAAGTCCTTAATGGTGATGGGAAGATTTAAGGACATCCAGAAATGCTTCCGGATTTAAGATCGCTGTTATGAAAGTTATATGGATCATACTGGCTGTGCTGAGTTTTATAGGCGGTCAGGTCTATCTGTTCTACTTACTTCGCAAGCTTGATAAGTTTTTAGAACGCAGGCCAAGCAATGAACCGACCTTTACATACGACGATAGTTGTAGATATCCGGAGGATGTGGTAGAATGAAAGAAAACAAGATCGGGGGACTGCCTATGGCGGAACACATTCTTGTAGGCCTTTCTTCTGCTCCATCCAACGCCCGGATCATTCGCACAGCTGCAACTATGTCAAAAGCATTCAAAGGCAGCCTAACAGCACTGTTTGTCCGCACGCCCGATTATGAGGCAATGTCGGAAGAGAACAAAGAACGCCTGCGGCAGAACGCCGCCTTGGCACAGGAACTGGGAGCTACCATTGAAACAGTATTTGGTGACGATGTATCTTACCAGATTGCGGAATACGCAAGACTGTCAGGTGTAACGAAAATCGTTGTGGGTAGAAGTACTGTATCCAAACGAAAGCTCTTTGGCAAACCCACGCTGACAGAGAAGCTGACCCAGATCGCACCGAATATTGATATCCACATCATACCCGATGCCAGTACAGATCCCGGGTATCGGCAAAGGAAAGCCCGAAAGAGAGTCAATTTACAGACTGCACTCCGGGACTGGGGCATCTCTGTTGGCATTCTGGCACTTGCCAGTGGGTTAGCCTTCCTGTTTTCCAAGGTTGGCTTTAGCGAAGCAAATATCATTGCCATCTACCTGCTGGCAGTGCTGCTCACGGCAATGGTCACTTCCACCCGGTCAAGCTATGTACTGTCGGCCATTGGAAGTGTCCTGGTATTTAATTTCTTCTTTACCTATCCGCAGTTCTCTCTGCGTGTGTACGCAGACGGAGCACCGCTGACCTTCCTCATTATGCTCATCGCATCTCTGACAGTTGGCACTATGACAGACCGGATGAAGGGACAAACAAAGCAATCCACCCAGGCAGCCTACCGCACCAATCTGCTGTTGGAAACCAATCAGCTTTTGCAGAAAGCACAGACAGACGAGGAGGTCCTGCAGGCTTGCCGCACACAGGTATCCAAGCTGCTGGGCAGAACGGCATCTGTGCTGCCCGGTGTTGTTGCCAGTACCAATAAAGACACTCAGAGATATCCCATCAAGGTCCAGGACCGGGTCTATGGGACGGTCGTTATTGAGGGTGCTGAACCGCTGGAAGCATTTGAGAACAGCGTGTTGCTGTCCATCCTTGGCGAGCGTGCTTTAACGCTGGAGAACAGCCGAAATACCAAGGAAAAGGAAGCGGCGAAGCTGCAGGCGGAGAATGAAAAGCTTCGTGCCAACCTGCTGCGTTCTATTTCTCACGATCTGCGCACACCGCTGACATCTATCTCCGGTAACGCCGGCATACTGCTTTCCGATTTGGAGAAGCTGGATGCGGAAACCATAAAACAGATGTGCGGAGATATCTATGACGATTCCGCATGGCTGACCAATTTAGTGGAGAATCTGCTGGCGGTCACCAAGATCGAAGAAGGCAGGATGCGGCTTCAAAACCAACCGCATCTGGTAGAAGAGATCATCACGGAGGCATTACAGCACATCAGCAGAAAGCAGACAGAGCATACCGTTACCGTGCATCACGAAAACGAGCTACTCCTTGCCAGGTGTGATGCCCGGCTGATCATCCAGGTCATTATCAATCTGGTGGACAATGCCATCAAATATACACCTGCCGGCTCACACATTACCATCACCACAAAGCAGAACGAGCAGCACACCGAGATCTCTGTAGCTGATAACGGCGCTGGTATTCCGGACAGCGAAAAGGAAAAGGTCTTCCAGATGTTCTACAGCGGCAGCAATCCTATTGCCGATTGCCGCAGAAGCCTGGGCCTGGGACTAAACCTTTGCAAGTCTATCATTATTGCCCATGGCGGAGAGATCATCGTGTCTGACAATACGCCAACGGGTACAGTCTTTACATTTACCATTCCATCCGGGGAGGTGGAGGTCCATGAATAATCCAAAGATATTAGTGGTTGAAGACGACCCCACTGTCCGCAACCTGATCACCACTACCTTAAAATCCAATAATTATGCCTACATAACAGCCCCTACCGGTGAAGCCGCCGTTGCAGCCGCAACCACCCAGCAGCCGGATATTGTGTTTCTGGATCTGGGGTTACCGGATCTGGACGGCGTGGAGGTCATTAAGCGCATCCGTTCCTGGTCCCAGATGCCTATTATCGTTATCTCCGCCCGGAGTGAGGATGGGGACAAGGTTGCCGCATTGGATGCAGGTGCTGACGATTATCTGACAAAGCCTTTTTCTGTTACGGAACTGCTGGCACGTCTCCGGGTTGCGCAACGCCGAATTGCTACAATTGAGAGCAAGCCCGGTGATGCTTTGTTCCGCAACGGTAAATTGATAGTGGATTACGCCGCAGGCTGTGCTTCCCTGAACGGTGAAGAGCTGAAGCTGACTCCCACGGAGTACAAGCTTCTGTGCCTGCTTGCAAAGGACGCAGGCAAAGTGCTGACCCACACCTATCTGACGAATAAGATCTGGGGCAGCTCCTGGGAAAGTGATATGGCATCTTTGCGGGTACATATGGCAACCTTACGCAAGAAGCTAGAAAAGGATGCTCAGACCCAGTATATCCAAACCCATATCGGCATCGGATACCGGATGCTGAAGGTGGAATAAGGAAAGTTACACGGACCACCTTGGGTTTGAGGTGGTCCGTTGATTATTTACACTTTATCTTCAAAAGTTATCTGTGTTTTGATATAAGAAATATGAAAGGGGTGAACCTCTATGAAAATCCAATTTATCGGTGCAACCCATGAGGTAACCGGAAGCTGTACACTTTTGGAAGTCTGCGGTAAGAAGTACCTGGTGGACTGCGGTATGGAGCAGGGCATCGATGTTTTTGAAAATGTTCCAATTCCGGTACCGGCCAATACTATTGAAGCGGTCTTTCTGACACACGCCCACATTGACCATATCATATCTATTTCGTTTGCTATTTTAAGTCTTTTAAAGTGTGTACGCCGCCATGACACTTTCAAGCAGCGAAAGTGTTTTTCTGTGGAAAATCCGGTCCTCTTTACCGAAGAGGGCCTTTTTCTTTTATCTCAAGTACATAAACACCGCGGCTGAAAGGCAAAACCTTTTCTGCACGGCTTATAAAAAAGCCAAACAAAAAAACAAATTAATATTTCTCAAACAATTTTTAAGCATTTCGGAAATTCCTGCGGCTTAGAATACAGCCATAGTTTGAAAGCAAAGGAGATTCCAATTATGAATAACAAAGAACTTGAAATGAAGGCCCGTGAGCACGATATGTCCGATGTCAGCGCAGAGGTTATTGCCGAGACCGTCCAGGTAGTCGCAGACGAAACCGTCACCGGGTACAAGAAGATCGAGCAGGGTGTTGTGACCGGGTATAAGAAGATCGAAGACGGCGTAGTGAACGGGTATAAGAAGATCGAGGACGGCGTCGTGGAAGGCTTCGGCAAGGTGGTAGATAAGTGCGTGGAGGTACTGTTTGCCAGAGACGGCGAATCTGTCGAGGATGCAAAGGCAAGACTTGCAGGCAAGGACAAGGAGTGAGCAATCCTTGGAGGAGAAAAACACCTTTTCTTACACATACAGCGCACCGGAAAACCAGGAGGTGCTGAGCATACGTCAAAAGTACCTGCCCCGGGAGGAAAGCAAATTCGAACGACTCAAAAAACTTGACCGCAAGGTGCAGGGAGCGGGCGTGATCGAAAGCCTTTGCGTCGGCACCGTGGGCGCCCTTGTGTTCGGTGTCGGAATGTGCTTCGGCCTTGATGCACTTGCAGGTGCGGATTGGCTTGCAGCTGTGTTCTGTGTGTTGGGCTGTATCATTATGGCCCCTGCCTATCCGATATGCAAACGCATCGAAAAGAAAGCCGAAGCAGAGTTTGCCCCCGAAATTCTTCGCTTATCCGAAGAGATAATGAAGTCAAATATTTAAGCATCGGCAAATCCAGCACCATAAAGGGAGATTATTGTCATGGGAGATTTTTTCAAGAAGGCATTCAAGGATATGAAGGAAAGCGCGAAGGCACAGCACGAAGTGTCCAAGGCAGAGTTTGAGGCCGCCAAGGCAGAGTCCAAGGCAAACTTTGAAGAAAACAGAGGTCGCAGCACCTTCGCCAGGGCAAAGGCTGATGCCAGGAAGAGTTGGGAAGACGCCCAGATGAGTCCGGCCGAGAGATCCGAAAAAATGCAGGCCGAGCGCGAGGCGCAGATCGCGGAGCTGGAAAAGGACCTGGCCGCCCTGGAAGCGGAAAACGAGGAGCTGGAGCAGCGTGTGATCGAGGCGGAGGCCGTAGCCACCGCCGCCGAGCGCGAGCGGGACGAGGCCAAGGAGTC
>JAZOBL010000035.1:0-58598 GCA_045595945.1 Faecousia sp. | reverse complement strand
GCGCGCCGTTATTGAACAAGCTATTCATTACTTCAACTACGAACGCCCCGTTCGCAAACTGAAAGGAAAACCACCAGTCCTGTTTAGAACAGAACTGGTGGCATAAGAAATTTTGTGTCTACTAACTATTGACTACTTCACTTAGGCAACGCGTTTTCGTTTATGTTTCCCGGCGGATCCGTTTCAGATAATGGTACAGAAGATATCCGGTTGCACCGAACCATGCGGCAACCTCCGCGCCGAAAATGCCGTTGGCATATCCGGTGTAACCGATCACTAACGCAATAGCGATTCGCATAGCCAGCTCCACGATCCCGGAGATCATGGGCCGTACCGTATCCCCCAGACCCTGCAATGCCGACAGCAGCAGATACAGCATATACAGCACCGGCAGGCAGGAGGCCATGACGCACAGATACCGGTAGGCGGTGTCCCCCGCCTGGGCAACCAGCGCCGGGTCTTCCGCGGAGATGAACAGCATGGTGATGGACCGGCCGAACAGGAACATCAGCGCTCCGATCACCACCGCGGTGGCAACCGCAAGACCGGTGGCAGCTTTCATCCCGGACTTGATCCGGTCAAATCGCATAGCGCCGTAATTCTGTCCCACATAGGTGGTGATGGCGTAGCCATAGGAGATTGCGGCAATTTCCAACAGGCCGTAGAGTTTATTGGAGGCAGTAAAGCCGGCGATAAAGGCTGTGCTGAAGCCGTTGACCACGGTAGTCACCGCCATGCCGCCCAGGGCGATGATCAAATTCTTGGCGGCGGCAGGAATGCCGATACCCAAAAGATTCCCCAGAATGCTCCGTTGTGGACGCAGGTCTTCCTTGGTAAATTTCAGCTGGGGTGTCCGCAGGATTTTAAGCAGGCAGATGACGCCTGCCAGCAGCTGAGAAAGAACCGTAGCCAAAGCAGCGCCGGCCACGCCCCAGTCAAGCAGAAATACCGCCACTAGATCCAGAGCAATGTTGGTAATCGAGGCCACTGCCATTGCGGTGAGGGGTGTTTTGCTGTCACCCACCGCCCGGAGCGCGGCGGAGCAGTAATTATAGAACATCACCCCGGGCAGACCGGCCATGATGATCCGGGTATAGCCGGTGGCGATAGGGGCAAGGTCTTCGGGTATCCGCAGCAGCCGGATAAACAGAGGCAGGCACAGCTGACCCAAGATTACACACACCAGTGCCAGCAGCGTCGCCAGAACCGCGGACTGTCCCATAAAGGCTTGCATACCTCTTTCGTCACCCTCGCCAAATTTTTGCGCGATCCGGACACTGAAGCCCTGCGTGAAGCCCTGAATCAGGCCCAGCATCATCCAGTTCAACCAGTCCACGCCCCCCAGGGCCGCCAGGGCATCCATGCCCACACCCTGTCCCACAATGGCAGTGTCCACCACGGTGTAGAGCTGCTGGAAGATGTTTCCGAACATCAGCGGCAGGGCAAAGCGGAAAAGAAGACCCAGAGGCTTCCCTCGGGTCATGTTCAAGGTTTTATTCATAGGATACTCCCTAAGATCACGATGACTTTTTCTGCTATCATACCACAATTTCCCCGAAATGCAAGGAAAACCCGGAAGACCGATTGCGTTTACACCGGCAGGGGGTTGTTTTGCCCAACTGCTAAACAGTTATGCCAAAGACAGTTATTGACATAAATTTGTTTTTTCTTTATATTTATAGAGTAATCTGTTTTGAAAGGTTGGGAATTTCCTATGGACTACACGATGAGCTGGGATTTCACCATGGCCAACTATGGGGAGGTATGGTCCTTTATTGTGCAGCTGGGACTACTGTTGCTGTGCATGCTGGCAGGCAATATCCTCCGCAGAACCATTCCTGCTTTTCGCAAGTGCCTGATTCCTTCGGCACTTTTGGGCGGATTGCTGCTGCTGGTCATCAACCTTGTGTCCAAGCAGTTTGACTTTGTGCTGGTGGATAACCACATGATGCAGGTCATCACCTATCACTGCCTGGCCATCGGTTTTGCGGCCATGACCTTGAAGACAGAGCGGGTAACCGTTAAGACCAACAAGACCCAGGTGCTGGAATTCGGGGCTCTGCAGGGCGGTACCTATATGCTACAGGCCTTTCTGGGCTTGGGGATCACCATTGTGCTGTTCCTGCTGACCCGCTACGGGGAACAGGTGACCTCCTACATCTGCGGTCTGATCCTGCCTCTGGCCTACGGGCAGGGGCCCGGCAATGCCCTAAGCTGGGATATTAATTTTACCAACACCCCGGCCACTCAGTTTGCCGGCAATGGCAGCTTTGGCCTGTCTCTGGCATCCATCGGCTTTGTGGTGGCCTCCGTGTTTGGTGTGCTGTACATCAATGTCTGCCGCAAGCGCGGGACACTGCACATCCGGAAAGCCCAAAAGGATGCGTCTATGGAGGAGCAGGAGGAAGAGGAGATCCCCGACAACGAGTCGGTGGATAAGTTTACCATTCAGATGGGCTTTGTGGCCCTGGCCTATGCCCTGGCTTTCGGCTTTATGTTTGCGTTGGGCGAGCTTTCCAACTTTACCAACAGTATTGCGTGGGGTTTCAACTTCCTGTGGGCATCTTTGGCGGCAATGGCCATCAAAGCCGTAGTCAAGCTGCTGAGAAAGAAAAACCTGATGCACAGAGGGTACATCAACAACTACCAGATGGACCGGATCTCCGGCTTTGCCTTTGATCTGATGATCGTGGCGGGTGTGGCTGCCATCGAGATCAACGATATCAAAAATTACATTCTCCCCATTGTGCTGCTGAGTGTGTTGGGCGGTATCGTCACCTTCGTGTACATCCGCAAGGTGGCTAAGGAGTGCTTCAAGGACTTTGAACATGAATTTTTCCTGATGAGCTTCGGCACCCTCACTGGTACTGCCTCCAATGGTGTGATTCTGATGAAGGAGATCGATCCGGGTCTGCAGAGCCCCACCTCCAGCCTGTATGTGTTGTCCAACTTCCCGGCTATGGTGATGATCGCGCCGCTGCTGTTCCTGCTGAATTTTGCCGGCAGCTCCTTTACCAACGCCTGCATCGCCTGCGGTATCTTTTTTGTCTTGTGGGCTACCTATACTGTGTTTCTGTTCCGCAGACGGAACTTTTGCAAAAACAAAAGATAACTTAAGAAAAAAGGAGAAACGAAATGAGAAGACTTACATCTTACGCTATTGTGCTTACCATGATGCTGGCTCTGCTCACCGCTGTGCCTGCGTTCGCCGTGGAGGCAGTAGACCTGACGCCTTCGAACAATTCGGTGGTAGATGCAACTGCGGCCTACGCAAAGGAACTGCCTGTTATTGACGGAAAGATCGATGCTGTTTGGGATATTACAGAGACTTTGGATACCTATAACCACTTTGCGGATCAAGAGCCGGAAGGTTTTGAGATGGCAACGGGATATGTAAAGATCCTGTGGACAGAGGATGCTCTGTATTTTCTGAGCGTGGTCAAGGATCCAACTTTGACAGGCATTGGTGAGGACTCCTATACGAATATGGTAAATCTATGGATTGCTGAGGTTCCCACGGATGACGAAACTTATGCGGCGGAGGGAAACTATTTCCTGCTGCTGAACAGTTCCGGAAACTGGTATACCGAGTATAACAACAATGGCAACGCGGCTATGGCTGCGGCAGAAAAAGCAGTGCAGACCTATGACGATTGGTATGTGCAGGAGATCAAGATGCCTATTATGACGTCTGGTTTGCAGTATTCCGAGGGCCATGTGATAGGCTTTGAAGTCTCCGTCGACGACGATTGGGATGGGGACAATGTCCGGGACTGCTATTCCAACTGGAATGACGCTGTGCCTTACTGGAGTGACCCTTCTGCGATGTTTGGCGTAAGACTGCAGCAGACTGCGGAATACCCTTATCGTGCCGATCGTTACGGCGATGAGGATCAGCCTGTAGAAAGCACAAAACCTGATACAGAAGACGCACCTGCTGAGACAAAAGAACCCCAGACAGGGGAGGACTCCACGGTGACAATCGGCGCGATCACCGAAGAGGAGCCCAGCCTGAATATGACGGTTATGATCGCCATGGGCGCGGCGATTGTGGTAGCATTATTGGTGGTAGTCATTGTTGTGGCTATTAAGAGAAAGAAAAATTAATATGCAAGGGAAATATGGGGGCAGAAATTCTGCCCCCATATTTTGCGGTTAAAGCGATGGGATGGTGCGTCTGTATGCTGCAAACACAGAAGGTGTAATATTTATAAAGAATTGACGAAACCGGGAACATAGACTCTACTAAATTGAGGATTTGTTGACCGGAGACACCGAAATAAAAAGGAGAAGGCTTGGACGTTCAACCTGCGTTGCGGAGGGCGTCTATCCAAAGCGCTGCGAGTGAGGAATGTGTATGAAAAAAACGGAGCAATTGCATATGGATTCAGAGGGCGCAGCCACTGCTGAAAAAGCGCAGGCAATGTATGATTGCGCCAACTTAAGGGCCTTCTCCGGTTACTATGTGGATGAGAAGCTGCTAAAACAATCTGCTTCCGGCGGCGCAGCCGCGGCGATTACAGACACAGTGCTGGCGCTGGGCGGCGTGGTCTTTGGTGTGGTTTATAGCGCTGATTTTAAATCCGCCCACTATGCTTGCGCCTATACAGCAGAGGAAGCAGAGGGGTTCAAGGGGAGCAAATATATCTTTGCCGAGCCGTTTTTGTATGCGGACGGACAGAAAAAATCCGTTTATCTGGCAGTTGCGGAAACTTTGCAGGCAGGCAAGACGGTGTTGTTTACAGGAACCGGGTGCTGGGCACCCATGCCCGGCAGGATCTCCATGAGATGTCCCCAGACGACCAGGAGCATGAGAAAGCCCCGCAAGCTGTCAAGGGTATAAAGCCGGTTCGCCTTTTCTGCCACTTCCAAGTTCCACACCTCCTTTTTTGACCAATTATAGCATAATATGGAAAAAAGGCAAGAAAGGCGGCGGTCAGCAGGGCATGAAAAAGAATTGACGGATCTAAAAACATATACTATACTGAAATTACCCCTATAAACGCGCAGTATTACAACATAGAAAGGATCGTGACGGTATGATAAAATATGAGATCGAAGGCGGCAATCTGCCTGTGGTGATCTGCTATCCCGAAGCAGGTCAGACACTTTGCACCGAAAGCGGCGCCATGAGCTGGATGTCGCCCAACATGGCAATGGATACCAATACCGGCGGTGGCATTAAGAAGATGCTGGGCAGAATGTTTTCAGGGGAATCCCTGTTTATGAACGAGTACACCGCCCAGGGCGGCACCGGTATGATCGCCTTTGCATCCAGCGTCCCCGGCAGTGTCATCCCCTACCAGGTGACCCCGGGCAACGGCATTATTGTGCAGAAGCGGGGATTTCTGGCAATGGAGAAGGGTCTGGAGCTGTCTGTGTATCTGCAAAAGCGGCTGGGGAAGGGTTTCTTCGGCGGCGAAGGCTTTATTATGCAGAGAATCACTGGCAACGGTCTGGTGTTTTTGGAGATCGACGGTCACTGCAAGGAATACGAGCTTGCTGCCGGGCAGAGCCTGGTGGTAGATACCGGGTATCTTGCGGCAATGAGCGAGAGCTGCACCATGGATATTGAGACCGTCAAGGGCGCAAAGAATATCTTCCTGGGCGGAGAGGGCCTGTTCCACACCCGGGTCACCGGTCCAGGCAAGGTGTATATCCAGTCTATGCCCATTATCAACATTGCCGAGCGCATTTCTCCCTATATCAAGGTCCATACCAGCGACTCCAATTCCGGCGGTATCAATATCAAATTGGGTGACTAAAACGATACTTCGGCTTTCTCCAGCGCAGGAAGTAAGAAATACATAAGCAAAAGGGACACCCCAAGAGGGGTGTCCCTTTCTTTATTTTTACAGAACCTTCTCGGAAATCATACGGCAAATATCCGCGACATTTGCTCTTGCGACAAATTCAAATTTGACCTTGCCCATACCAGAAAACCACAACTCCAGTTCACTGTCCAAATCAAGGACACCAGCAGTTTCTACAGAGTATGCTTGGATCTTACTATAGGGCAGAGATGTAAAGTCCTTTTTCTTGCCAGTAATGCCCTGAACGTTGATTGCAAAGATTCGCTTGTTGGTGAACACAACACCATCCCGGATTCCTCGGAAAGATTGAATGATCTGCTCACCGGGAATGAACATCGGTGTGATCATTCCTGCAAAATCATTGTCACTTACCGGCTTCAGCTTCATAAAGGATGCGTTTTGAAAGTCAATCATAATATTTTCTCCTTAATTATATGCTTTTGCCTATCCTCATACGGATACTATAACATATTGAATAGTACCTGTCCTATTTTAGCGAAATACTTGCTAAAAACCAATAGCGAAAAACTTTCTAAGGTATAATAAAAACCATCCTTAAAAAGGTGGTGTGGTTATGCCTTATTACCGCAGGATTCGAGACTTGAGAGAGGACAAAGATTTGTCCCAGGCGAAAATGGGGGAGATACTTTCCTGTAGTCAGCGGGTCTACAGCAATTATGAGCGTGGAGATATTGATATTCCCACCACAACCCTTTGTAAGCTTGCAGATTTTCATAAGGTTTCTGTGGATTATCTGCTAGGAAGAACAGATAATCCGCAAATGAATAAGTAAGAGCAAATCCGCTTGTGATGCAGATTTGCTCTTTATATTTATTGCATCGTTGGATGTGCGAGGGATGCTACCAGGTCGTGCATTTCCCGCTCTGAGCGGGCGTTGTGGGCTTTGCTGATAATTGCCTGTTTTTGTTCTTCGGTCATTTTGGCATAGGCGTTCATGGCCGGCTGATTTACAGCCAAAGCCATACCGAAACCGATAGGGACTTTATAGAAATCC
The DNA here is from genome assembly GCA_045595945.1 of Faecousia sp. Lineage (GTDB taxonomy): Bacteria > Bacillota > Clostridia > Oscillospirales > Oscillospiraceae > Faecousia. The sequence goes on along the minus strand of JAZOBL010000035.1, from coordinate 51,770 downwards.
ATACCTTTTCTCCTTTCATTTGCGGGCGAACGCAGTTCGCCCCTACGGTGTGTATCGATTCTGTTCGTAGGGGCGACCATTGGTCGCCCGTCAGGCTGCTGCGTCCAGCATATTTTCAATAAAGATACCGTAGCCGGTGGTGGGGGTCGTTCACGAGGACATGGGTAACGGCGCCGACCAGTTTTCCTGTTGCGGTGCCCGATAAAATCTTCGGGCTTACGCCTGTCCTCGATTTTATCGACCGCTGCCACTCGCTCAACTCCCTTGTTCCGCCCCCCGGCGGCGGTCGCATCACTCCCCGTCCTGGATGATCGGTGAGCCCGACAGGAGTGATTGTCATTAGGGACAACAGTTTTCAGGCGTAAAACAGCCATGCATTTGCAATGCATGGCTGTTTGGGTTCGCTATTCTGCCTGATAGCAGCATATTAATTTGTTTCCACTTTTCTGCAGATCACACCATCGATAATCAAGCAGTCCTGGTCAAAGATAATTTTGTGAAAACCGCCTTTTTGTCCAAACTCGTTCTCGCCGATTGCATAAAGCTGATAGGTATCTTCCTCTGACTTTCCAAATAGCTTTTCGTTCTGCAAAAAGACTTCGTCCAAATGGAAATTCTCAGCAATATGTTCATAGCTTCCACAATAAGATGCCCATTCTACCTTCTCTGCGTTATGGCACAACTCTTCTTCCTTGTCCTGAAACAGTTTTAAAATGGTATTTGTCAACGCCCAATCCAACTCGTCGGTCGATATGTTGAGCATTCCTGCTGCGCAGAGATCTTCCCGCATAGAGAACATCCACGTGGTTACAAACCCCTCATTCCATCCGTCGTGATAGGCGATGTCTCCCCGCAGGTTATAGATGCCCAGTCCGTATTTCCCCATGACCGGGGTTACCATTCGCAGTGCTGTTTCTTTCTTTAGCAAGCCGCCTTTCTGTATGCTTCTGCCAAGCTCAATTCCAATTTTCGTAAGCTCTGAAGGCGTCGTCCAAAGACCTGCAGCCGCATGTTCCGGATAATAATGGTACCCGTGGGCAGCATCTTCTTTTTTCGCAAGCTTGCCGCCGAATGCAGCGTTGAAAACCATGGATTCATCAAGGGGCTGGAAATATCCCGTCCGCGTCAGCCCCAAGGGGTCTGCCACTTCTTTTGCGAAAGCTTCCTGCAGTGTCATTCCTGTGATTCGTGTGAAGGCGAGTTCTGCCAGCGTATATCCTCCCCCGGAATACCAGTGCTGCTTTCCATAAGGCTTCATGCGGCGTAGTTTCGGAGTGACGCCCTTTCCATTCAATACATCTTCCAGCGTAAGCAGAGGAGCGGCTGCCGGATAGCCGGGAAATCCGTGAAGATTAAATCCTGCGGTATGAGAAAGCAATGCAGCAAAGGTAATCGGGATTTTGGCATATTCTTTGACATATGTCGATATATCTGCATCAAGATCGATCAGTCCTTTATCGACATACCTCAGCAGCGTCAAAGCAAACATCGGCTTGCTGACAGACCCCGCCTGAAAGAGCATATCCGGATTGACAGGAAAATCCTGCCCGTATCTGCCGCTGCCGGAGCAGTAGGTTTCTATGCTGTCCCTTTCGGCAATCGCAATGCTTGTTCCGTGCCCAATTTTACCTTTGATTTTCAGAAGTTTATCCACTTCGACACCACGAAACTGCTTTGCGTCGTGTTTCATAAACGCGCCGTCCTTTCTTCTGTTTTCATATTCGTATTCTATCACAGAAGCGCAAAGAATACAACGCCTACAAATCCTACAAACATATTTAAGCGAAAAAACTTTCGAGCAAATCACTTCCTTTGATAAATTGTTAGATGACTACCTCTCTGGAAAGATGAAACAAGTATTCTCTGACTTAGGAATAAAGAAAATTGAAATCCATATCGACTGGCTTCCTGACTACCGTTGTATCGGTGTGCAGGGTGTTTACGAAGGAAACTACCTTGATGTGCAAGTCGAACCCGCAGAATTCAGTATCGGATATGATCCAGTTGAACCTGATGATCACAACTATTATCCTTTAGAAACCAAGACCCAGCTATATGCTGTTGTACAGAGTACATTGGTCAAGTAACGAAATGAAGCCCACACCGAGTCAGTGTGGGCTTTGTTTATGCCGCCGCATCCAGCATATTTTCGATAAAAATACCATAACCCGTTGTGGGGTCATTCACCAGCACATGGGTCACAGCGCCCACCAGTTTCCCGTCCTGAATAATCGGACTGCCGCTCACGAGTGTGTCAAGCATAGGACAAACAATCCAAGACGCAGAACCGTCCCTGTCTTAGAAAAAGCAGGGAACGGCAGTTGGCCGTTCCCCGCAAATTGTGTTAGTTGTCAAAATAATCAGCTGAAAGCTCTAGTTCTTCAATCAGGAACTGTTTTATATAAGCTGGCCTTTCTTTTGCGAATGCTACATATTGATCCGTTCGAATAGTATACAGTTCAGTCCAACTTACACCGAAGCTGTTTGGAGACAGTGTATCCATATAGGGAAGAAATCTTTGCATATCTTTTTCACGTAGGATTGCAATTTCATTCAAGGTTGCTTTTACATTTGTGGCGGATAAAGCACCCTCCATCAAGCGCACCATTTCCTGTATAAAAAAAGTCTTACAATCCTCACGTTCTAGGAGTGCGGCAAATAGCGGTGCATATCTGGATAGTTCATATTGGTTTGCCTCGGGGTCCAAAACTTGCTTAAGCTTGTTGTAGTTTACTCTTGAGTCCTCGTGGTAGTCATATGAGCCGAAAGAGAAATCCATATCATGGTAAAGAAAACGCCATCGGCCGTCTAGTCTGTCGTCTTCGTATTTGCCGCCTTCATTGGTGTAATAACGGTAACACTTAACATTATTGTGTGGCCAGTCCCAACTGTTTATGTAGATGTTATACGCATAGTATTCCAAATAGTTCTCGACATCCATAAATTCGCATAATTCGGCATAAATGGCGTCGTCTTTTAAATTTGAACTGCTGAATTTGTTATAGTTGTCATTGAATTCATTTGCGGCTGTAGCTTTAAGAGGGTCAGAGTTATCAACCAGTTTGAAGGTTTCGGAAGCCTCCAACACCACAAACCGGCCTGTTTGTCCGCCAAATTTATCTTGCAGATATTTCTCGCAGACAGATTCTTGTAACCAAAAGAATCCCTGATACTCTCCGTTAAGGTAGTAAACTGCGGGAACTGTGGATTTGGCGTCAACATGTCCTGCGTCGGTTACTAGCTGTTGGTTCAGATCGTCTAAAAGAAAAGCACCCCAATTTGTAGCATTTCCATGATTTCTAAGAACTAACTTATCATATTTATCGATCGCAGAACCATCAGCGCCAACTGTTCCAAACACATCGATCTTAAACATGCCGTTCTGAGGCGAATATTCCTTTCGCGCATAGAGCTTCAAAGACTTTATTGCTTGCTCTCTGGAAGAACCGCCATGCACTCTTGCACCTGCTGCTTGCTCAAAAATTGTTCGGCCTGTTGGCGAAATCGCTTCAACATAGACTTCCCGTTCGGTCGTTTCTCCTCTGATATGTGCGTTTTCTCCATACATGATACCGTCAGGGCCTTCGGTTAGTTCGCTTGGTTCACCGGATATGGACATGATCAAATTCTGTGTCCAATTGTGCATGTCCACATGGGAGAAGAAAGTGTGGGTTACTATGTCAGAACAAGTGCCGTCTGCATAGTAGGCCACTGCTTTCAAAAGAAGGCAGTTGGGAAAATCGCCGGTGGCTGGCTCCAGATGGATTGGTTCGGTATATAAGGTTGCGGAGTCGTCAGGGGCAGAACCGTTGGTGGTGTAGTACACAGATGCTCCCGCAGGAAAAGCTATTTCGATCCCAACTTCCTGGGTTAAAAATCGCTCTTCGGTGACGGTAACACCAAGATTGGAGAACCGAAACGCTACTACCTCATAGGGACGCAGCAACAGATAGGTGCAGGTGGCCAGCAAGGCAAGCACAGAAAATACAGCCAGCAATAGAGTCAGCTTTCGTTTTTCAATCATTGTGTGTCCTTTCAGTCAAAAAGCTCCCCATCCAGTGCCAGACAGCCCAGGTAGTACTTAGAGAAGGCGGTGCGTCGGAGATTTCCCAATTCCAGAGCGCCGGCAATGGCATCCGGTAGGAATTCATCATACTTGATCTCCAGTACATGCATCCCGGTGGGGAGTACCGGCGTCATTCCCGGTACAGATTCCTGGAAGAAATCTCCACAGAAGCTACTGGCCATAATATTCCGATCGAAGGTGACCCGCACATTTCCGGCAGGATAGACGAATGCGGTCCGTTCATATTCGATAATAGCCTTGGGACGCATTAGGGAATCACGACTTCTCAGTTTCAGCAGATTCAGTGGTTTTCTGCAATCGAGGTGAAGGGGTAACTTGTTGTGAAGCATGTCCTCCACTTCCTGGCGACTGAGGGGGCAAGATACTTTTTTTGTCAGTCCACGGCTCTTTTCCTTAATCTCCAGGTGGATGACATCCGATTGAGGATTGTAGATGCGGATCCTGAATTTTTGGCGTTGGTCAATACCAGCTTCGTTTTCTTCGAGACAGCAATTCCAAGCATCGTCGTAATACAGACTGCGGATGCGGTAGCAGCCGTCTGTCTGATGAATATCTGTGCCCATAATGTGCTGCAGCCTTCCTTGCAATACAGCAAGATCCTGGTCGGATACCAGGTATTTGTTTTCTATGCGATAGTCCATTGCAGCACTACCTTGTCAGAATCGCACATCGCCGTCGTGGCTTAGAATGTTGGCAGACAGAACACCGGTGACGGAGGAAATGTCGGAGAGCAGCTGGGAGCTGTTCTTTGTACGCAGTTCGAAGATCCATTCGGTATGGTGTTTCGTTTTGTTGCAACTGCGTACTTTTGATGCAGATGTATGCTTCTTAATGATTTTCGTCAGGTCGGTTTCTTCTGCGGTACTGTCGCAGGATACTACTAACAGGTAAGGCGCCCGCATGGTGGGCAGATAGTTCAATACGCTAATCAGCACGGCCATGCCCAGGCATAGCAGGATGGCCAGCTCAAATAGTCCTGCACCGGCAATAATACCAATGCTGATACTCCAAAACAGATAAGTAAGGTCCAACGGATCCTTCACCGCATTGCGGAAACGGACGATAGACAGTGCACCTACCATGCCAAGGCTGATCACCAAATTACTCTGCATGGCCAGCATAATACTGGCTGTGATAACAGGCAGGATCGCCAAAGTCTGGTTGAAGGATCGGTTATAAAAACTGCTTTTGGAAGTGAATCGGTAAAAGAAATAAATGAACAGCCCTATGAGAGCTGCCAGGCCCAGCGTCAGCAGGATGGTTGTGGTATTGATATTTGAACTATTGAACTTTTCCAGAACAGATTTTTTGATGGTATCTGCGATACTCATATTGGGCGAGCCTCCTTATGTGAACTGCCTTTACAGCAGTATTTTATTAAAATACTATATCAAAGATCGACATAAAAAGCAAGTGGCAGAGAACGGCTAGCGGCCGTTTTCTACCACGAGTTTTAACATCAAGTAAAAGGTGATAAATAGCAGAGCGATGTCTCTGGGTATCAGGATGTGCCGTTGGCAAGGCTTGCCACAAGGTCATGCATTTCTCTTTCGGAGCGGACTTTGTGGGGGAGCGATGGGAGCGCCGCCGGTGGCGGATACAGCGACCTGAGCGAGTGGCAGCGGTCGATAAAATCGAGGAAAAGCGTAAGCCCGAAGATTTTATCGGGCACCGCAACAGGGAACGAGGATATTGACAATTTGGTGCATCTCTTTCTCAGATCGCGCATTGTGAGCCTTCTCAAGGATGGCTTGCTTTTGCTCCTCGGTCATAGCCGCATAGGCGTTCATAGCCGGCTCGTTCACAGCCAGCGCCATACCGAAGCCAATGGGAACTTTGTAGAAATCCATATTCGTTTCTCCTTTTGTTTTTAGATTGCCACGCCAGTGTGCGCTACTTTTTCGCAATGACAAGGGAACGGCGGGCGGCTGATAGCCGCCCTATATTGGCTTACGATAGCGATGGTAGGGCCGGATATTATCCGCCCGTTAAGCCGCTGCGGCTAACATATTTTCGATAAAGATGCCATATCCGGTGGTGGGGTCATTTACCAGCACATGTGTTACTGCGCCTACCAGTTTGCCGTCCTGGATGATGGGACTGCCGGACATGCCCTGCACGATACCACCGGTGGCATCCAGCAGGGCAGGGTCGGTGATCCGCAGGAGCAGATTCCGCCCGGTGGCGGCAGTGTGGGGATAAACTTTCAGAATCTCCACAGAATATTCCCGTACCGTGTCCCCGGACACCACGCTGCGAATGGTGGCTGGGCCGATGTGGATCTGGTCAGACGCTCCCACCGGCAGCGGCTCTCCAGAAAAGCCAACCTCAGATACGCCAAAAACGCCCCGGTTGCAATTCTTATATAATGTGCCGATGGGTTCTGCTTCCTTCAACACACCCAGCAGCTGCCCCGGTGTGCCGGCAGTACCTTTTTTTACCGACAGAATGGTAGCGCGATAGGCGCTGCCCCGGGTCATATTCAGCAGCTCCCCGGCGGAGTTGTTGACACCGTGCCCCAAAGTGCCGAAATTTCCGCTCTCCGGGTCATACCAGGTGACCGTACCCACACCGGTCACGCCTTGCTTGAGAAAAACGCCCAACTTCGGGCCTGTTTCCGTGATTTTTGGGGATAGGTGCAGCTGCAGCTGCTTTCCCTTCCGGGCTACGGTCAGATCCACAGTGCCGTGGGAGGATTCCAAAGCATTGCGTACATCGGTTGCGCTGCAAATTTGTTTGCCGTTTATGGTGCAGATCCGGTCTCCCACCTGCAGACCTGCGGCTTTGGCATCTGCCCCCAAGTCATCATCAAAGGCCGCCACAGTCACCTGATCGTGTCCCAGTTCCAGACCCACGATCTGCCCTGCCGGGATCAAAAGCCGGGCGGCGCTGGCGCTTTGGGTCAAGGTCACAAGACACAAAAATAAGGTGGCTGTGCGGGAAATTAGTTTTTTCATGTTCCAGCCCTCCATTTCGTTTGCACGGTTAATATTCCTCGCTTGCGCCGGCAATAACCCAAGCAAAAGTCGAAAAAGTTGGGAAAAAGCGGAAATTCCAATTGTGGAAATTGGAAAAATCCGGTACAATGGTGACAAACGGGAGGTAGCATTATGAACTATACATTACTTTGCAAGCAACTGGCGGAGCTGACTGAGGGCGTGAAGCATCCCATTGCCAACCTGGCCAACGCATCGGCACTTTTGTGGCAGGAACTGGAAAACATCAACTGGGCGGGATTTTACCTTATGGAGCAGGGCATGCTGGTTCTGGGGCCTTTTCAGGGAAAGCCGGCCTGTATCGAAATTCCCGTAGGACGGGGCGTGTGCGGAACTGCTGTGGCGAAAAACGCCACCCAGCTGGTTACGGATGTGCATCAGTTCCCGGGGCATATTGCCTGCGATGGCGCGTCAAACTCAGAAATCGTAGTGCCCATCCGGAAATGCGGGACGGTGTATGGGGTGCTGGACATTGACAGCCCTGTCTTTGGCCGGTTTACGGAGGAAGATAAGGCCGGCTTGGAACAATTTGTAAAAACCTTGGAGCGGGCACTATTTACCTATTGACAAAGTAGGTAAAGGATGCTATATTACCCACAGAATAAGTAGGTAAATATTTCCGGAGGAAAACACTATGCAAGTTTACGCAGATAATGCGGCTACTACAAAAATCAGTAAAAAAGCCCTACAGGCGATGATGCCCTGTTTTGAGACCTATTACGGCAACCCCTCCAGCCTTCATACCGTCGGTCAGGAGGCGAAGGAAGTACTGGATGATGCCAGAGCCAGAATTGCCAAGTGTTTGGGGTGCGAGCCCAGAGAGATCTATTTCACATCCGGCGGCAGCGAGGCCGATAACCAGGCCATTCGCTCCGCGGCCTTCTACGGCGCCCGGAAGGGGAAGAAGCATGTTATCTCCACCGCCTTTGAGCATCATGCGGTGCTGCACACCCTGAATGCTCTGGAAAAAGAGGGCTTTGAGATCACCCTTCTGGATGTGAAGCACAACCACAATATCACCGCCCAGCAGGTGAAAGAGGCGATCCGCCCGGATACTTGCCTGGTCACCTGTATGTATGCCAACAACGAGATCGGCTCTGTGCTGCCCATCGCCCAGATCGGCGCGGTCTGTAAGGCAGCGGGCGTACCCTTCCACACAGACGCGGTGCAGGCGGTTGGTCACCTGCACATCAATGTAAAAGAGCAGAACATCGATATGCTCAGCTTGTCCGGCCACAAGTTCCACGGCCCTAAGGGCGTGGGCGCCCTGTATGTCCGCCGGGGCATCCCCATGGTGAACATCATCGAGGGCGGCGCGCAGGAGCGGGGCAAGCGGGGCGGCACAGAGAATCTGCCTGCCATCGTGGGCATGGCTGCGGCGCTGGAAGAAGCCTGTGCCAATATGGACACCAATAACGAAAAAGTCACCGCCCTGCGGGACAAGCTGATTGCCGGTCTTTCCAAGATTCCCCACTGCGATCTGAACGGCGACCGGGAAAACCGGCTGCCCGGCAATGTGAGCTTCTGCTTTGAGGGCATTGAGGGCGAGAGCCTGCTGCTGTATCTGGATATGCAGGGGATCAGCGCATCCTCCGGCTCTGCCTGTACCTCCGGCTCTCTGGACCCCAGCCATGTGCTGCTGGCCATCGGCCGGGTGCACGATGTGGCACACGGCTCTCTGCGGCTGTCGCTGAGCCACGAAAATACTGAAGAAGAAATCGATCATATCCTTACCGCTGTTCCCCAGGTGGTGGAGCTGCTGCGGAGCATGAGCCCGGTGTGGCGGGATCTGCAGACCGGTAAGAGAGACTATATTTTGTAAAGGAGAAACCTACTATGGCACTGTACAGTGAAGTCGTTATGGACCATTTTACCCACCCCCGGAATGTGGGCTGCATTGAAAATGCAGACGGCATCGGTGAGGTTGGCAACGCCAAGTGCGGCGTTATTATGAAGATCTATTTGAAAATTGAAAAGGATATCATTGTGGATGTGAAGTTCGAGACCTTCGGCTGCGGCTCTGCCATCGCCTCCTCCTCTATGGCTACGGAGAAGATCAAGGGCAAGCCCATTTCCGAGGCTATGAAGCTGACCAATGACGCAGTGGCCGAGGCTCTCCACGGTCTGCCTGCCCACAAGCTCCACTGCTCCGTACTGGCAGAGGAGGCCATCAAGTCCGCCCTGAAGGACTACTATGACAAGAACGGCATCGAATACGATCACAGCCAGTTCCCCGACTGTGCGCACTGCGCTCACTGCCACGATTAAGCTATGATCGTATCGACCAAAGGACGCTATGCCCTGCGTGTGATGGTGCATTTTGCCATGAAGGGCACAGAGGAATATATTCCGCTGAAAGAGATTGCCGAGTCGGAACAGATCAGCCAGAAGTATCTGGAGTCTATTATGACGGTGCTGTCCAAGGCAGGCTTTGTGGACGCGGTCCACGGAAAAGGCGGCGGCTACCGGCTGAACCGAAGACCCGAGGAGTATACGGTGGGCAGCATTTTGAAGCTGACCGAAGGGAGCCTATCTGCAGTATCCTGCACCACCCAAGGCCCTGCAGCCTGTTCCCGCTCCACCTGCTGCCAGACGAAACCTATGTGGGAGAAGCTGGATACCATGATCGACTCCTTCTTTGAGGGGATTACCCTGGCAGACCTGCTGAAAGAGACACAACCTGAAAACGAAAACAAGTGAGGTATTAACTATGGCTATTTTATCTCCGTCTATCCTCTCCTGTGATTACATGAACATGGAGCGGGACTTTACCGAGTGTAAGAACATGGGTGTCAAGTGGCTGCATGTGGATGTGATGGACGGCATTTTTGTGCCCAATATCACCTTTGGTATGGGGCTTGTGAAATCCATGCGGAAGGTCACGGACCTGGTTCTGGATGTGCATCTGATGATCGATCGCCCCCTGCGGTATGTGGAGCAGTTCTGCGCTGCCGGCGCAGACTATCTGACCATCCATGTGGAGGCGGATACCCCGGAAAACACCCGGGCCGCTTTGCTGAAAATTCGGGAATTGGGCGTAAAACCCGGCATCGTGGTAAAACCCAAGACCCCCGCCGAGGCGATTGCCGAGTATCTGCCCTTGGTGGATATGGTGCTGGTGATGACCGTAGAGCCGGGCTTTGGCGGCCAGAAGTTCATGGCGGGTATGATGCCCAAGCTCAAGCAGCTGCGCACCATGCTGGATGAAGTAAATCCCGCCTGCCATCTGGAGGTGGACGGAGGTGTGGACCTGAACACCGTGATCACCTGCAAGGAAAACGGCGCAGATGTGCTGGTAGCCGGTTCTGCTTACTTTGGCTCTGCCGATAAGGCGGCCTTCACCAAGGCTATCGAGGCATAAATCAAATACATAGAACCCCGCGTGTTCGACAGGACACGCGGGGTTTTTGCCTATTTTGGCGAAATTTTACAAATACCTCTGATTGTACTTGTGCAAGTACACAAAACCCAGATTTGCCTGTGTAAAACCCTTGACAAGTACTTAAACAAGTACTATTATGTGTTTGAAAGTACTTAATCAAGTACATAAGGAGGTACAAAATAGAGATCGTGTTCATTTACTTAAGACCGCCAAAGGGCCGCCCGGTTTGCCTGCGCGGACCGATCTGGCCGGCTGATCAGCAGGGTGCCATCCCTGCCGGTTGGTGCCGCAATTGCGGGAAAGAAATATTCGCATCCGGCGACGATTTGTGCCGCCGTTGCCAAAAGGAGGAAATAGAAAATGGCTAAGAATCCCAAAAGTCCCTGCACCAGCTGCACACGGGTAGCCTGCCCTAATGCCTGCGAAAACAAGACCTGTAAGGAGTGGAAGCAGTGGTTTTTGCGCCGGTGGTCGATGATCTACCAATTTGGACAGAGGTACACACAGAAAAAGGAGGAACAAACATGAAGTGGAAAAATGAAGCCATGGAGAAGCTGCGTCAGTACGATGCCATGCGCCAGGCGCTGCGGAATATTCCGGAGGAGATCAGCCGGCTGAAGATGGATGCAAGCTCCCTGCGGGGCGCGACCACCGACGCCACGCCTGTAAAAGGCGGTGGCAGCCGCCGGGAGGAGGCGCTGATCAATAACCTGATCGAGCGGCAGGAGCTGGAGTGGACATTGCAGCAGGTAAAGCGCTGGCTGCGGGTCACCGAGCGGGGCTTGAGTGTGCTGCCGGAGGATGAGCGGCTGGTGCTGCAGCGGATGTACATATACCCGGAGCGGGGCGCAGCCGACCGGCTGTGTGGGGAGCTGGGCTTGGAGCAGTCCTCCGTCTACCGGAAACGGGATCAGGCCCTGTACCGGTTCACCACCGCCCTGTACGGATTCCCGGAAACCTAAAGCTGGGTCTGTACTTTTTCTGCCTTTTTCTGTATAATGAAGAAAACATACGGAAAAGGAGACGGATATGAGCAGAGTCAAGGATATGACCGCCGGCAACCCTGTTAGGCTGATCTTAAGCTTTTCCCTGCCGCTGATCCTGGCCAATTTGGGCCAGCAGCTGTATATGATCGCAGATGCAGCCATCGTTGGTCGGGGAGTGGGCGTAAAAGCGCTGGCTGCGGTGGGTGCTACCGACTGGAGCTACTGGGTGATCCTGTGGACCATCACCACCATGACCCAGGGCTTTGCCACCTTCGTATCCCGGTATTTTGGAAAGCGGGATTTTGAAAAAATGAATAAGGCCGTGGCTATGTCCTGCCTGCTGAGCGCCGGGATCGCGGTGATCCTGACGGTGGCGGGACTTGTCCTGACCCGGCCTGTGCTGGAGCTGCTGAAAACCCCGGCGGATATTATGGAGCAGTCTGTGGTTTACCTGTCTACCATGATCGCCGGTAGTTTGGCGGTGGCGGGCTATAATATGACCGCCTCCATCCTCCGAGCCTTTGGCGATGGGAAATCCCCACTGATCGCCATGGTGATCGCTGGGGTGCTGAATATCGGGCTGGATCTGGTGGCAGTGTTCCTGCTGCACTGGGGCGTGTTTGGGGCAGCGCTTGCCTCTGTGATTGCCCAGCTGGTGGCTTTTTGCTATTGCTTTATGCGGATCTGCAAGGTGGAGCAGGTAAAGCTGGACAGGGAGGCCTTCCGCCCGGACAGGCAGATGATCCGGAAACTGCTGGCCTTCGGTCTGCCCCTGGCGCTGCAGTATGTGGTGATCAATGCCAGCGGTATGATTCTGCAGTCCACGGTGAATCTGCAGGGCAGCATTTTTGTGGCAGGCTACACTGCCAACAACAAGGTCTACGGCCTGCTGGAATGCTCTGCTATTTCCCTGGGCTTTGCGGCCACCACCTTCTTTTCTCAGAACTACGGTGCAAAACAGCTGGATCGGTTCCGGGCCGGTATGCGTGCCACCATTGCCATCTGCATCGGCATGGCGCTGGCTGTGGGTGGCTTAATGGCGCTGTTCGGACGGCAGCTGCTAAGCCTGTTTATCGACAGCGCGGAGACAGGCTCTGTGGAGGCGTTGGCTATCAGCCACCGGTATTTGATGACCATGTCCGCATCCCTGATCATCCTGTTTTTGATCTATGCCTACCGCAGCGCGCTGCAATCTGTGGGCAGCTCCATTCCCTCCCTGATTTCCGGATTCACCGAATGCGGCGCCCGAGTCTTGCTAGCCAAGGGACTATACCTGTGGTTGGGGCAGGAGGTGCTGTATTTTTCCGAGCCGGCGGCATGGCTGGGCTCTCTGGTGTTCATCATGGGCGCCTACTATGTGCTGCGCAACCGATACCTAAAACCCGCAAAGACCCGCCCATAGGGCGGGTCTTTGCGGGTTTATGGTACACGATGTCAGTTATAAGGAAGATGCTCCAGATCTCCCTCTTTCAGCACAATGCGGCCATCTTGCACAACCAAGTCGAATATGTGGGTTTCGGGGTCATCTCCTTGGGTGATGCCCTCAATCTGCAAAGTGCCGTCTTCTGCCTGCAGAAAACGCAGGCGATAACCTTCGGTACAATATACATTCTCATATTCCAGCTGATCTCCCTCATAGACATTCAGGGTGAAGGTGAACAGGCCGGAGGTCCTGCCCATACCCAGACAGCACTTTTCTTCAACGCCGTCACCATCAATATCCCAGAAAGCAGCCCCATTGTGAGTCTCTAGGACGGAACTGCTGGAAACAGCCAAACCGAGCAACATGGAACAGTGATTATAAATCATGCCCTCCGGAGTAACAGAGGAGGACACCATCTGCCCCAAATACCCCTGTGCGGTTACCTCCGGATTGTCGGAGAGTAGATAGTACTCTCCGCCAGTGGTTGGTTGGAAATTCCAAGCATAGAAGTCCCGGATAAAGTATTTGTAGGTACTTTGGGACAGGAACTCTTCTCCAGTATCTCCGGTCCGGTCATAAAACTGCAGATGATAGACTTGCCCGTCGTAGCGCAATTCCTTCACATAATAGGAATCAACCGGGTCGGAATAAGACTGATAAACCCGCATGGCGGCCGGCCGACCCATAGCGGTATCGTTGACAAAGTCAGCCAAGAGCTTTTCTCCGGCGAGCAATGTAGAACCATCAACGACCACACATCCGTCTTCTTCCGCCTGCTGGGGGGTGTAACCCTCCCGGGTGTCCGCCAGCGCCGGCCAGGAGGCCGTGGGGTCTGCGGGGGCTTTCGGGCCGGTGAGGAAGCAGACTGCCAGCACAAGGCAGGCGATCACAGCGGCAATGATCCAATAAACGCCGTATTTGTTTACATGGCTTTTGGGTGTGTCCATACAGATCCCTCCTGTTAAGTGCTGCAGCAGACCATCTATCTGTAGTCTGCCACAGCATACAAATGCTGTCAATGGCTTTTACAAAAATTTTTACAAAAACCGCCGGACGGGGCAGTAGCATGGAAAAGATTCCCTGGAAAAAACAAATTCCTCAAAAAAACCGGATAAAAAACGCTCGCCTAGAGTTTTATTTAACATCTTTATAAAGCCATCTAATAAACGGATCAGCACCCAAGAGTTCTCGCAGTTCAGCTGTTTCAACAATGGAACAGTTGCCCTCTTGATCGTATAGATAGTAACAACCGTCCTTAATGCCTGCCCACACGCGGTCCGGATCAGTAGAGTAGTGCCACATAACACGGATAATGCCGTATACTTGATCTTCTACCTTGCGATAAACACCCGTTGCTGTAGAGGATACGAATTGCATTTCATCCGTAATTTCAATATGTGGCGGCTGTATTTGGGACAGATCCATCTTGGCAAGAATTTTGCCAAGATTGGGGAGCTTTGCAAGATCTTCTTTGCTATAGCTTGCTTCGCTTTTATCTATCTTGCCGTTCTCATCGTCGCCGTAGAAACCGGCATAGTAGCCATTGAAATCAATTTTTTCATCTGTAAGAAAGCCATTCACCACACGGGTGTAGCCAGCACTGACTCTATCCGCATAACAGGCAACTCTCTGCAAAAAAACACTGGATTCTGACGGTGCAAGATAAGCCTTTAGTTGTTTTTCCTCGTCGGTAATGAAGATATCGTCAGCGGTAACATAGTCGTATTGACAGTTATTTACATAGATGCTTTCGCTCTCGCTATATTGCGCCAATACCTTAATGTTTGCTTTGGCTTCCGCCAATGTGGTTTCGTAACCTACAGGGTAAAAATGTAATTCCGGGTTCTGCAAATAATCTCTTGGTCTCGTCCTAGGCAAGCGGTAACCTGTTTTATCAAAGAAGCTTACATCAACCTTTTCGTCGTTGAAGGCAATGACAGAACCGTATCCCAAATCTTCAGTCTCCGCTATAAACATATGGGGGAAATAGGTGACCTCCCGGGTTGTTTCGTTAATCAGCATATAATTTTCAACACCGATCTGCTCCAAAGAAAAGATAAAGGTGTCATAACCGTCAAATACATCCGCGGTGTGGTAGGGGAACCGCAGCAAAAGCTCATCTGGCAATCCATCGCCGCGAATTGCCTCTACAACGGACAGCCGCGCGATCAGATAGCGGTAGTCTGAACCGGGTACATAATAATAATCGGGCAACACCTCAATCACATTTGCCTGAACAACGGTATGGATATAAAATCCCGGGGGTAGCATTGATGGATAGGAAAGCTCTCCCGGCCAAGGCTCACCGTATACGATCTCCTGCTTGCCCGTAAGCTTCATAGAGTTGTCTTGCAGCATAGGCGAGACGATGGCCGCGCTGACGATCAGCAGGAAGCACGCCGCGATCGCTCCTAGGCGAAGCCATACCCCCTTGGGCCGTTTGTTTTCCTGTCTGAGCGTATCCTTTTGTGCAATGTACGTTTCAACAAGGTCGGGATCAAGGTGATTCAGACCTTCATTCCATTCTTCCTTTGTCATGTGGAATATCCCTCACTTTCCAGTTTTTCTTGCAAGGCACTTCTGATGGCGGCAAGTTCCTTGTTGACCATGGAACGGCTGAGTCCAAGATCGCTTGCAATTGCATCAATGGGATCGGCTACATAATACCGACTCATAAATATAAATTGCCTGCGCTGGGAAAGGGAGCGGACAAAGTCACTGATGACACGTCCTAGCCTCTTGGCATCGAAAGCTGCGCCCACATCCTCATCGCCTGCTACGAAATCTTCAAGCTCGGACAAGGATACCGTCATTTCAGAAGGGATCGCCTTCTGTCGTAATTTGCTGTGGTAGCGTTTGATCGCAACTCTTCGCACAATTGTGGTAAGAAATGCTTTCAGCATATTGGGCCTTGCCGGCGGGATCGCATTCCAAGCACCAAGGTATGTATCATTCAAGCATTCCTCCGAGTCATGCCGATCGTGAACCACATTGTATGCGATGGTAAACAGATAGTTCTTGTATTTGAAATCCGTTTCCTCAATTGCTGTTTCATCCCGCTCCCAATAAAGCGCAACGATCTTTTCGTCGTCCAGCGGCACCTTTGTCGTTTGTATACTTTGAAGTTCCATAACTTGCCTCCTTCCTTGCGTATTGAAAGGCCCTTCATAAATAGTAGTACAGAAAAATTTGAAAGTGTGTAATGATTTTGGGAGGTTTTTACTTTTTTATATTTTACATCATTTTTTGACTTTTGTGAAATGATATAAAAACATGGGTACCACCGAAGTGGTGTCGGTATATGAGAACAACGGCAAGAAATTCTACATTCCTGCCGTTGTTTGCCTATTGGTATTACATGTTACCGCAAATTGGTGCGGTCCCGTTTGCGGTGCCCTGTGTGCGCCTTGGCGCTTTCCGCCTGCGTTGCACACAGACCGCAGCACAATAAAACAACTCGCTTGCTCTGCCGCCGGCAGCGCTCACTGATTTATTCCCATTCGATGGAGTCTTTTTGGCTTCGTGGATATGTGGTGGTTGCTGGTATATTTGCATTCGAAATATAGTGCTATTATATCAGTTATTTTCTTTTACCAGACTTTTGTTGGTCAAAAATTGGTCACAGTTTTGAGAAGATACGGAGCAATCTTTGCGTTGCAACACGCCGGTAATTTGATTTGATTTATGCTTCAATATCTACCTTGTCTATTTTACCGCAGCGAACCAAGTGGTGCCAGGGGTAACGTCCGCCAAAAGCGGTTGGAATAGCTTTTTTTCGAAAAGAATGTCCGTTTTCTTTATTCTGCAAGAAATTTGAACAACTCCGGAAGAAGGGCATCGGCTTCCGGATGACCCTGTACACCCAAAATATTGTCGCCGTATTCTGCGCCTTCTACCACACCGTCACCCGATGCAGACCAAGCATTGATGGACACCAGGGTTTGATTTGAGGGTATGCTCTTTTCGTGGAATGTGCAAAGGCGCATAGTGTCCCGACCCAATACCCGGTGCAACAAACTGCCCGGAACAATATTCACATCGTGCTTGGCCGCATCCTCCTGCCCTCTGGCAGGGAGAGCCGAATAGTGACCGCTAACTCTCTCCAGGAGAGAAACGCCCTGCAGCTGCTTGTAAATATAATCGCAGATTGCTTTCACCAGGTCACCCTCGTAACCTTGCTCTTCCACTCGGCGCTTCAGCTCAAAATATGCATAGATGAGCTGCTCGCCAAGGCAAATGCCCAAATATTTCTTGTGGTGGTTGATGGCGTGGTGAATTACCTGAAAATGGTAAGGACGGAATTCCGGACCGCCTTGCACAAGAAACCCCTCACAGGCTTGCAATGCATCTTCTGTCAGTCAGCCGTTCACCGGAGTCAGACCAATGGGTGTGCACCCTGCTTCGATGATCCGTTGCGCGTATGTATGTCCCACTAAAATATAGTCCTCCATACAGCTCTTTTCAGGATCACCGACCCTGCACTTCGGAACCAAACCGATCCATTTTTTCATAAGATTCCCTCCGTTTGTTCTGGTGCTTTTTGCTTGCTGAGCGTGACCAACACCGTAGCAATCAGCACGACTACAATGCCGATGCCGCTTTTCAGGCTGATGGCTTCTCCCAACACAAAGAAGCCGGCGACGGCGCAGACAATGGGCTCAATCGCACCCAAAATAGAGGTATGCACCGAGCCGATATGCCGAATGGCTAATGTCAGACAGATGCTGGCCAAAATCGTACAAACGCCGCTGAGGGTCAGACCCAGGAGCGTTTGCAGGGATATGGAAAAGATCATCTGCTTGGTCACCAAAATATAGAAGAAGAACAAAACCGCGGACGCACAGGTTTTTAAGGTGACAAATACCGTGGTGTCCATGGCGGCCAATTTCGTATGCTCTACCCACAAGAAGTAACCGGCATAAGCGACAGCGCTGCCGATTCCCAACAGGATTCCGATATAGGCCCGGTCAGAGGAGATGGTGCCGCTGCTCAAAAGCATAGCGCCCACCAAAGACAGAATCATTGCCAGAACACTTTGTTTGGTGCTGCGAAAACGGAAGAACAGCACGCTGAAGCCCATGGTAAACAGAGGGAAGGTATACTGCAAAGCCACGCCGATACCGGTGGGAATATACCGGAAGGATTCGTACAGGAACACCAGCGTTGCCACATAGAACAGAGCACAAACCGGGAGTTTCCAGCCAAATCCTTTGGGGAATTGTACCTTCTTGCTTTTCGGCGCAGCAAAGGGCAGCAGAATAATGGACGATGCGGTAAATTTAATAAACAAGGCTGTTGCCCGGGGAATGGGATCCTGGGTCAGAACCTTTTGAATAATCACGGGGATGATACCACAGATCACACCCACAGCGATAGCATAGAAATAGCCAATATTGATGCCTTTCCCTTTCAAAAATAAAACCTCACTTTGACCCGATGGATTTTGCAGGAAAAACGTATTTTCACAACCATCTTATCACTAAAATAAATTATTGCAAGCATATTAAAAAGATACCCGTAGGAAACATCAAATGCAAAATAGCAAAAATCAATTACTAAAAGCCAAGAACCAAAAAGCACCGTATTTTGCGGCTTTTGTCGCAAAATACGGTGCTTTTCTGACTGTTTAAAGAACCTAAGACCATGTACACAAAAGCTCCCTTTTAACAAACAACTAATACCCCAAGCCTATTGGTACAACCCGGTGGGGATTAGTATAAAAAAGCCACCTGCGATTGTTCGCAGATGGCATTTTTTATAAGGTTGGAAAATCGTCAAAATCGGAACTGCGGTCCCGCTTGCGGTGCCCGGCAGTTTCGTCGCCGACGGCGCGGCTTTCTCACCTGCCGACCGCGGCGCAATAAATTGCTTTGCTTGCTCTGCCACTTATCAAGCGCAAAGCGATTTGTTCCCACTCTAGCCCTCGCCCTTGATTTCTCGTAAAAAACGCACTTTTTGATCGGTTTTTGTTCACGAAATCCCGATTATCCGGCTAATCCGCAGCGTCCGCAAATCTTTTGTAGCCAAAATGTAGCCGCAAAAAAATACCGTTTTTTCAGTACAAATAATACCGATTATCTCGGAAGTGGCCTGTAACTCCCAATGGGGGAATATCTAGGAATAATGAAAAATTCCGGTTTCCGCACGTTGGGTGCATACTTGAAAAATGGTGGCCTTTGAGCAGAAAAAATGGCTACCAGTGGCTACATCCACGAATTTTTGATTCACCTCAATCTAAAAATTCATGGAGGAAACCAAGATGGAAAAATATATTTACAACGGGAATAATGGCCTGTGGTATGAACTGCAAGGAGATTATTACATCCCATATCTGACCTTGGACGAAGAAGATGCTCAGCCTATCAGGATGCGGGGCAGAAAGTATCTCCGCTACATCAAGGAGCATCGCCCGGTGTTGCACACAACGCTGCTTCTCAGCGGCAAGCTGAACAGTCACCTTGCCGAGATCGACAACCGAGCAACAGAAATGTTTGATCAGCTGGTTAAGCAACTATCTGAAAAGGATGGTGTCACCGAGCGGATTAAAGCACAGGATCAAATGGCCTGGGTGGGTGCTATGAATAATATCCGCAACGCAGCGGAGGAAATCGTAAATGCGGAGGTGATCTTCGCACGAGTGTAAATAGCTACAATGAAGCATTAAGAAAATACATAGATGCCCACCCCTTTGATGGTGGTGACAGCGATTGCGAAACCGTCCTGGAGCAATTGTACCAAGCCTATGCCGAATCCCACGAATCCGATCCTCCGGAGATCGGTGACGGCTTCAAAGAGCTAGAAGAGTTCCTCTGCAATCTTCCGCTAGATGATAACAACGCTGTTTTCAACCTCTGTTGCCGCCTGTGCAGCGCATACGAACGCAAAGCATTTATGGACGGCCTGCAATACGGCGCAGAGCTGATGCTGGAGTTGAGAAAGGAGGCTGCACGATGAAGGAATTTGTGGAAAAGCTGAAACAGCGGGTAGCTGAAAATCCTCCCAATTATGGAGATTCGAACTCCGTCCTGGGACTTATGTATGAATGCTTCAACGAAAACAATTCCTACGATAACGATCAGATAAAGGCAGATTTCGAGGAGCTGTACCGGCAGATGAACGGTATGTCGCTCCGGGATATGGGTAAGGTTATCTATCCTGTTTGCAAGCTATGCCGGGACCACGAAAAGGCTGGCTTCATTGAGGGTATCAAGGTTGGAATTCGTTTAGCCACAGAAATGAAATAAGCGAAAGGGTGCCCTATTTCGGGGCGCCCTTATTCATCTGAGCAAATGTCTTAATTGTCTGCATAGCAGAAGTCGGATAGGTAGACAAATAAAATTTCGAATATTCTCTTTATTTCTGTGAAGTCATGTGGTAATATATTCATGCGACACAAACTGCATAGATTCTTCGATAGGTGTACATTTTTATCTTGGTAAAAATGCATGCCCGTTTTCGCATACCTGTCGAGGGGGTGGAAGTTTGTGTCGCAGCAAATGGGGCTGTGCGTTTTTCGTGCGCAGCTTCGGCTGCGCACTTTTTTCATTTAGTAAGATTATTCTTTTAAGGTGGGAGTAGATATGTCAACAGTATCTCCAGCACAAGCAACAAAACGGGCTTATTCGAGCCGAGAACATAAAAATCAATTGATTTTGACTATCGCTCTTTTAACTACATGGGTTTTCTCGGTTATTTTTTCGCTTTTGACATTGCATAACATTCAACTGTATGTTCCCCATATTTACGAATCCAGTATACTATGGATATATATTAGCTTGGCAACTGGTTGGTGTATTCCATTGATTGCGTTGCTGTCTACCAAAAAGAAAATTCTTTTTGGCATTAGTGCAAAGGTTATTTGTAGAATTGCAGTTGCTATTCAGTTTGCAGTGGTTATTGCTGACATTCTGTTTGTGATTATTCCAAAGTATTTGCAATTCTTGCCCGGAGCAGTTGCCCTATACGAAACCTATTGGATCGCTGGATCTTTGCTAAATGAGTGGATTCCTTTTTTGATTTGCTTGCTTGCCCTGGTGCTGTTGATTGCAAAAGATTACCTTGCACTTTTGATTTCTTCAAAAAGCGATTCGAAAGCACAATCGATTTCGGATATTGATCACAACGAGTGTGAAACGAACGTTTCCAACTATCAAAGCAAGAAGGTTAATAAAAAAGCGTTAATGTATGGCAGAAAACTACGTAATAAATGGACGGCCATCTCGATTGGTGTTGCTTCCGTAATTGTGTTTATTTTGATTTTTGTTATCTCACCCAGAGAGAATGCATACGAAACAGCGATTGCTGACAAAATTGCAAGCGAAATGATTCGTGGGGATGAGTTGCCACTCGCGTACCAGTACAACAATGTGGTCTTGGATGCCATTGACTTTCAGGTTCAGGACACGGATAAATCTGAGGATACCGCCACAGTAAGGTTTACTTATGTAGATGTGCTGTCCCTGGCCGATATGTTTGTAGGCAGTATGAATGATCCCAGTTTGTTTTATACACACTGCATAGACCAAATAGTTTCTGGATCTGCGCCTACAATAACAAGGACAATCTCTGTATCTTTTGAAGAATTTGAATCTGGTGAAGTAAAAAAGTTGAGAGCAGTGGACAGTATAGATCTTGCCGATGTTTTAACTGGTGGCGTTGCATCGGAGTATGCGAAACTGACAGGAGGTGACTAAAACATGAAATCTTTTGGAGTTGTATCTAGATTAATTTCTGTGGTTTTAGTTGTGGCACTTCTATCTTCAATCGTCCTGGTAGTGGCAGCCGAGAACAATGCAATCCATTTGACTATTCATTGTAACGAAGGGGAATATCGGCTTGATGTAATCCGAGAGAATGAAAAATGGTTTGCAAATATAGGCGATCTTGCGGCCATTAGTGGCTGTGAATCCAGCATAAATAATGATGACAGTACGGCGGTTCTATATAAAAAAGAACCATTTGTTGTTCTGTATTCAGTCGGACTGGATTCATGTGTTGAAGAGGGCGGGACATATTATGTTCCGCTACAGGATGCATCTGTGGCAGTGGGTATTAGATTTTACGGGAATGCACCCATAAATGCCGAAGTATATCGCACGCCCAAGCAAATGCTTGAAGAATTTGATGATATATTCTTTGACCAGCGCTACCAGATTACCCAGTTGCTTTTGACGGACGGTTACTGGATAGCGGAATCCGCTGCGAGGGTATACGCCATTATGCCTTTTGTCGGTAGCGGTTCTCTTGTAGGGGCAATTTCTGGAGAAGATGAGGCAGAGCGATATAGAAACGCATTTTCTTCAATTCTTACAAATGATGGGAGTACATCGGACTTTTTAGCCAGCGTGGCAGATTTTAACGGCGAGGTCCATAAAAATGCAAAGATACTTAAGGCAGTTGCAGATTTAACAAAGAAAGATGGAAAACTTTATAATTTGTTGCTTAAGAAAGGTGTTAGTCTGGATATTCTTGATGCTATGGCATATGAACGGGATCCATATGATCCGTTAGATGGATTGTTTGAAGAATGGTCCGAAGTTCTCAAAGCTGTAGATTTTGAACATTTTTTGGATTTATGTGCATTCTATGCTGTATCGGCAGATACCGAGGAATCCATCTTAGTTGCAATGAAAAGGGTGTTCGGAAACAGCAGTAATATCAATTCACGTAATGCAGTTGACAATCTTATCGATGCCCGCTATGGTGATGGGTTTATTGCAATTACGGACATCTATGATGGCATGATATGGGATATATCTATGGGGTATATCAATGACAAGTCTGAAGAATTATACTACGGAGGCTATGCATCGGCTGCCAAGTTGGCCGCGAGAGGTATTGATACAGTTTTTGAAGCATCTAATAAATCCGAAGCTTATATTTATTTTCCAATATATGCTTCCATACAGCAGGATCTTTATAGCTACTATCAATCACACCGTAACGATGCCGCAGACAACATTATGTATGATCTGAGGGCAGTTGCGATTATGTACCTTAAAGCGGCAATCGCTGCTTATGAATACGCTGCTTTCGATGAATCCCTATCTGGCACGATTGACACAGCAATTGCAGTCTTGAATAGTGAACTGGCCAATGTGTTGAGTTATACTGAACAAGAATTCCTTCCGAGCTACACAAATAACGAGCTAATTGCTTGGCTGGATAGTCAATATGACGTTTTCAACACCCCAAGTATTCCGGACCCAACGGAGTCTTTAGACTTCTTTAATGAAACCTATTGGAACATGAGTTTCGGGCAATCCCTTGGATATAGCTATGTTGCGAAATTCAGTGCTGATGGAACCTTTGTAGCACGTGGAATGGGATCTGGTGCATATGAAAATGGTACATATACATATGCTGACGGAAAACTTGTAATTGTTTTCGATATTGACGGATTTGGATATCCGTTAACCATTGAATACAGCGGAAATAAGGACGGTTTTACTTCGCTGGATAAATACCCTATGCAGGTAGGCGAAGATTACTACACTATCAGTCCTGATAGCGGCGCAAGTCAGTTCTTCAATGAGCCGGTTGAAACAGATCCGCCGATACAGACAGAAGATCATTCCTATATTGGTACATGGCTATTTGATTATTGGCTGCCCGTTGGTGACGGAAAAATTGTAATAACGAGGGACTCCATTTCTATATATACCCCGGAAGGGGAAAATGGTGGGCCATACTCATACAATGTTTCGAATGATGGTATTTATACAAACCTAACATTCATAACAGAATCCGGAGAACACGGCGTTATTGTATACATCAATCACGATATGATTGGATTATATATCGAAGAATACATAGACGATGATTCTGGAGCAAAACCTTCTTTTGGCATGACCGGAGATGGCGACGTTTTGTATCGTCAGGGAGCAGGAAAAACAGATATTGATCTTCCTGATTCTTATTATGCGATGTTTGCCACGGGTGATGCCTATGAGTATTTGTATTTCTCCACGGCACGAGTTTTATATGTCTGGAATGCTGGTATAGGTTTCTTCCCTATGTATGTAAACGATGATGGTTCTTTAGAGTACATGGAAGCAATATCATTGCTGAATGCTGAGAATCTGCCGGCCGATGCGAGCTTAACAAGTAGTAATTTTGCTATTATAGACAATAAGTAAAATTTCTTGGCTCAAGAGCGGGGAAATCGACCCCAAAACTAATAGCGAAGCCTGGGACGATGCGTTGGTCGCCCCAGGCTTTTCTGTCGGCTACAAACCGGAAATATACGTAGATGCGATCCTGCACAGGCAATATGGAGTAAGCGTCAAGAGGTGCCATAATCTCTCTGTTGTCGCCAAGTCTTATACTGGCTCCATTCCTGTTTGCAGTTATGGCAAGGTCAAAAGCAAGATTTGGAACACGCACATCTGCAGTACTAATTTTACCTACTACTACAGTGGATGTTCCCTTTGTTTCATAGTAATATGCGCTATCTTGACATAGGATAGACATTGCAACAGTCATAATACTCTCTCCCATCTGTCGAACACAAACACGACTCCATGATATATTTTTGATATTTTAACAAAAAACACTAGCAAATGCAAGAGATTTCGGCAATCTATCTCCCGTATTTCGTAGATTTTACCGCTAATGACAAAATTACAAGATATCTAGACTTTTCAGTTGATAGCTGGTACAATATCCACAAATTGTTTTTGGTATGACATTGCACCATCTGGTAACCGATGTGAATCCAAATATACTCCCCCTAAACCCATCAAAGAGATCAATCTGCAGCTCTCCTCCAGACTGGAGGCTATCATTGCGTACTGCATTTGCCCACCCTGATGAGCGATTCCAGTCCTGTGATGGGTTGATGATAGCTTTGGAGGGTAACCCCATATGCCCAAAAACAGCTTTCATTAATAAACTGTTCGGAAAGAAGTGAGTGTAGTTTATGCGTAATACAGAAAAATCAAAAATCAATAAGGCGTATGAACATATTGCAAATAAGCACCCTGATATCACCAATAAGCGTCATTTAGAGTTGCTAACACGCAAATACATCATGTGTCAAAAGATGATCCAAGCTGGTCTGTTCCTCTTTGGTGGTTATTTATTATGGATGTTGATGTATAAGATATCCCCTGTGCTTGAGAATTCTATACCGCCAGTAGCTTTTCTTGTGTCACTATTAAATCTTGCAGCACCGGTTTTTGTAATAGTTGGTGTTTGTAAATTTGCAAAAGCAATGCATGATCCTTTAACACCGAATGAATCCAGTGAACTCGAGGTGTTTAATTTGATAGAAAAAGGTGGCAGAACCGATATTGACATTTCATCGTTTGACGATTCAGCCTACCTGCGGTATGAACAAGAAAAATACAGCAACGCTTCGCCCCTAAAAAAACTGCTAATTCTTATGAAACGCACACCGCTGCTCATCTGGTTTTTTGTTGTTATTCTAACAGTTATGGGGATTGTCTTTTCCGTTATGGGGACTCAAAACATTCTGACATATGAGGAGCGAAATGAAAATGCCGTCACCGTTCAAGCGATTGTGGTGGATATTGATGAATCATATGATGCAAATGCAGAAAAAAACGAATACGAGTACACATACGAGTATACTTACAACGGAAAGACATACACCACTTTTGACACCTCTTTTTCGGAAAGAGCCATCGGCAGTTCAAAAGCTATTTTGATAGATTCGAAAAATCCCGAGAAAGTCATTGAGAATGATGGAAAGTCCACATTGACTGCCGGCCTAATTTGTCTCTCAATCGGTATCTTGATTTTCGTATACTCACTTTTCAATGTGCGCGATCTAGAAAGACAATTCTCTATATTCAGCTTGTTTTGGATGATATTTGCTGCTGCAGCAATCGGCTTTGCAGTATGGGGTATATCCTGGATTATTGCTGGCAACTGGGCAGGTTTGGTAATTATCTTGCTTGGTTGTCCCGTGTGGATAATAGGTATGTTCCTGTTTAGAGGTGTTTTTAATACCAAGAAATAATGCTGCGATAAAGTTCTACTTCTACTCGATAGGCACACTCTTGCGCGCGAAAATCCACTTGCTATAATGTTCTTAGAGGGGATGAGAAATGAACGATTACGAATTCGGCAATTACCTTTACGAGCTTCGCAAAAAAGCAGGTCTCTCCCAGACTGAACTGGCGTGGCAGCTTGGAGTGACCAATAAGGCCGTTTCCAAATGGGAGAACGGCAAGGCAAAACCCAGCACAGAAACCATTAGAAAGCTGGCAAGCTTATTCGGTGTTTCTGTAGATACCCTACTCGAGAAGAAGAAAGGAAGTCATACCGTGGATATTACCAAGATTGTCATCACAGGAGGTCCCTGTGCAGGCAAGACAACGGCCATGAGCTGGATCCAAAGCAATTTTACCAAGTTGGGATACACCGTGCTGTTTGTTCCGGAGACGGCCACAGAGCTTATCACAGGAGGTGTAGCGCCCTGGACCTGCGGCAGCAATGCCGATTATCAAAAATGCCAGATGAAGCTCCAGTTGGAAAAGGAACGGATCTTCGAGCAAGGCGCATCTACAATGCCTGCAGAGAAAGTCCTGATCGTCTGTGATCGTGGTACATTGGATAACAAAGCATACATGAGCTCTTTGGACTTCGCTACTGTGGTTTCCTCTCTCGGCTGTAACGAAGTTGAGCTTCGAGACAGCTATGATGCAGTTTTCCACTTGGTTACAGCGGCGAAGGGTGCTGAGCAGTTTTATACAACTGCAAACAATGCTGCCAGAACAGAAACCATAGAGCAGGCAGCAGAGCTGGATGATAAGCTGATTGCTGCCTGGACAGGCCATCCTCACCTGCGAATCATCGATAACGCAGCCGGTTTTGAGGATAAACTGAAAAAGCTAATTGCTGAAATTGCCGCTTTTCTTGGTGAGCCGGAGCCCTTTGAAATTGAAAGAAAGTTCCTGATTGAGTATCCGGATATTGAAAAATTGGAGAAGTTGCCCAATTGCCAACGCGTAGAAATCATTCAGACTTACCTTGCTGCACCTGAGGGCGAAGAGTCTCGTGTTCGCCAGAGAGGTGCTGATGGCAATTACATCTACATACAGACCACAAAAAAGAAGATTACTGGGCTCAAGCGGGTTGAAGTGGAACGCCGGCTGACCAAAGATGAGTATCTGCGCCTGCTAATGGATGCGGATCCCAACTGTAGACCCATTCGCAAGACCCGTTATTGCTTGACCTATGATAACCAGTATTTCGAGATTGATGTGTATCCGTTCTGGGATGATCAGGCAATCGTAGAGATAGAGTTAAACAACGAAAATGACGAGATCCGTTTCCCTGCGGACATCAATGTCATCAAGGAAGTCACTGAAGACGATAGCTTTAAAAATGCATCGTTAGCAAGAGTATAAGGAGTTTACAACTATGCAGGATGAGTGGATTTGGGTAGCAGGTCACTGTAAGCAATACGATTATAGTGAGACTTTATATATCAATCCGAAGACAGAAGAAGTAAAAATGGTAAGGCGGGAGTTTTCACACTTCAATTACCATGATGAAGAATCTTGGGATGAAAGCCAATCAATCATCAGTGTTGAACAGGCGCTTGCTTGGGTATACCCTAATGAATATGCGATTTCAGTTATTCTGAAGAACACAAAAAAGGATTATACTGAAGTTCTTGAAACGTTAAAAAAACAAAACCAAAAAGACGAAAAAGGTACGGTGCTATGTAGATGACGATTAAATCGTCATTATACTGGAGGGGAAATATGAATCTAAAATGGATTGCTGTACACCAATGTGTTGATAAATTTCCGGATGATCAAGCCAAGTACTACTATTTTAAGCAGGTTTTTGATGGTTCGGATGTTTTTGAATTGGTGAATTGTGAAGAAATTGCCGGTGGGACTGATCACAACGGAATAACAGAGCAAACGTACCGTTCTGCAAAAGGAAACGAGATAACACTGTGGATTGATGGTGGATTTCCTGTGCCGGAATTAGCGTATTTTGACCTGACGGGTAGTGCCGTTAACGAGGATTTTATTGCGGAACTGCTGGCAACCTTTGCACAATTTCATAACAAACAATTCCGTCATTGCTTAACAACGTGTGATGATGGAAAGACTTGTCGCATAGACCTGTACCCAAACGAAGACGACGCGTGTGCGGTTGTGAACCGGTTTGAGGAAATAAAGACTAATCGATATGCCATAGCCGACGGAGTGCTCGCTACTACATATAAAGTTGAGTTTGAGGATAATTTGGAAAACCTTTGTGATATTTGTGCGATAAAGGAAAAACCTGACAATGAAACAACATACACGTTATACAGTGTCAAAGATGAAGAAATGCGTGGGCTTCTGGAGGGAAAAGTAATTGCTTTGTTGCAGAATGACTTTCAGGCCCATGTATCCACTTTGTATTGCTCCGAAGATGTTCTTTACGAACCTCCTTGGAAAGTTGAACACAGTTTTTACATAGCAGGTCACAAATTTAAACTGGTTATTCTTTTTGAATCAAACTATTTTTTCTTAGAAACTGACGGCGATAGTACAATGGAAGCCTTTTCGGACAAATTAGCAGCATATATAGTAATTAAAATGATGGAAAATGAAAGCAACAGCAAGGAGTGAGTACCCTTGGCAAAAACTTTTTTTATTGCAGATCCTCATTACGGGGATGAAAGAATTCGTAGATATGAAAACAGACCTTTCCGAAATTCAGAGGAAATGGACTGTAGAATGATTTGCAATTGGAATAGAATAGTCTCTGATCCTGACTCGGTATATATCCTTGGAGACTTTGGCGCTGATGGGTATGAAGCGGAGCTGTTAGCTAAGTTAAAGGGACATAAGTATCTAATTAAGGGAAATCATGATCTTAAGAGTAATAACGAATACAGAAAGGCTGGCTTTGATGAAGTCTATGACCAGCCAATCATTATTGATGGATTTTGGATTTTGTCTCACGATGCCCTTTATGTGAACACCAATATGCCGTATGCTAACATTTTTGGGCATGTGCACAATAGTCCAATCGTTAAGGATTACAGCAAGCAGCATTTCTACGTTTCCGTAGAGAGATTAGACTATACTCCAATTAGCTTTGAGAGTATCAAGAAGGCTGTTGCAGAAGCAGAATAGCAACGATTGGAGAATAGGAGGAAATCACTATGTCATGGTTGAAGGACTGGTTTTCTAAAAAGCAGAGGAAACAGGCGAGTGAGGTGGATGAAAAATTTCGGAAGCCATTGAATGAAAAGCAACCTGCTCAGCCAGAAGAAGTGCCAAAAGCAAAATGGCAGGCTGTCTATGATGCTGCCGCATCACTTCACATATTCAAAGAGGTTAATGAGAGGTATTTGCAAGGGGATGCTTACCAAAAACTGCTGGAACTGCTTTCTGATAAATATCACCAGCTTGACCGTTTGATTGACACAAATCCAAAATGGGAAGAAAGTCCTCGGGCGCTCTGTATTACTGGAAAGTATTATGCTTGGACATTTCACGACGAGTCAATTACAGATACCATAGAAATGAAATTTGAACGTCTGCGGAAGGATGAATGGGATGAACCGGAGGGTTGGTCTGTTGAAAGTGACTGGCCGTGCACAGGTCAATACCAATATTTAAGCGAACATAAGGACACGGGTAATCATTGGAATTACGACAGGATGACCCATAATGCCTGGCTTCTCAAAGAACCTTTTGGACTTCCCGGCGTTTGGTCCTTCGAATACAAAACTACAAATTCAAAAGGCTGATGCATCTTCCTAATATAATTTATTAGGGAACAACAGGAATATCTAAATTAACAACAAGCTAAAAAGAGAGGGTTAGTTATGAAAAAAATTATAGTGCTATTAGTGGTAATTCTTGTCTTGGTAGTAGCGGCAGCAATATTGCTTACCTATATACATAACAACCAACAGTCTAACTTCAATATGGACGAGTTTACTCCACCTCCTGGATATCATATGAGCTATTCTACTTGGGAAGAATATGTAGATGAATACGATGAAGGCCTCCATAAAGTACGGGATTACAACGGACATACTTGGTTTGGTAACCTTTCTTATTTTTCGTTGGGATCTTCATATGGTGGCGAAGCCATAGGAAGTGTTTTTTCACCCAATTACCTACACTTAGCATACGAAGAAAATGATGATTATTTATCCTATTTGTCCGTAGAAAAGGGAAAAGATCAACTTGCCCTTGTCGGATATACATCGGTAAGCTGCAAACCAATCATAGAGATGGGCTATACAATACCTTATAAGGTTTCTATTGGTACCAATAACTGCCATAAGACGAGCATCGTATATCACGAGGGCGGAAAAGATGGAGATTTCGAAAAAATCAACAACGAAGATCCTACTACCTACAAAAACCGCATGTCCGAATTTTGTAGTGTACTCCGGGCAAATAGAGGAGAAAAATTTGTTTTTTCTTATTACGAAGGAACGCAGTACCTACAAGAGACGATTTCAGCAGATTACATTTACTATATTGTAGGTAATAGCGATTCCGATATATCGCTGCCGATAACCAAAACCACAAAGGGTTATTTTTATGTAGATTATTCTCAATTGACACCGGGCTACTATTGTATGGGGGTGGGGTCAAAAAACATTGTTATTGAAATTAAATAACAAATATTTAATAACTGGCAAACATCCAGAATAGAGACATCTGATAAGCTTTCGATCTGTTTTAACTAAAAACCAACATAGAAAACATAGTTTCCTTATTGTTGGTTATTTGAATGCGGGACTACAAACTTAAAAGGCTAAGACACCATATAAATAGCAAAACACCATACTATATTTCTAGGAGTAAATATGAAAAGCATAATCAATATGGGCAAGAAGGAATTAATAACGATTTCTGCCATAGCGGCGGCTGTTGTGATTTTGACTGTGGTTTTAGCAATTGTTTTCAGCGGAAAAAACAAAAATCCCACCGACAACACATTACCCACAGAATCTACCTCTCCCATCGAATTAGATATAAAAACAATAGATACTTCTCTCCACATTGCCCTTGATATTTTGGAACAAGACACTGCGAATGACCCTACCTTTTTAACGGCCGTAGACTCCAAAAACGGTTATGAGGTACTGTCTTTTAAGCAAACAGGCACTGATGCCACTGCTGTCGTTAAGGTGTATTCACCGGATTTGTATAGCATCGCTAAAAAATTGGATTCAGACGGAATTACCAGAACGGAAGAAGAGTTGCTCGAGGCAATCGCTAATGAAGTAGCCAATGCCCAAATTGTTGAATCTGAAATTGAACTAGAATTCACAGTAACGGCAGATGGCTGTGTTCCAGTACTTACATCAGAATTTTTGGATGCATTGTATGGCGAAGTTTTCCGTTTGTATGATGATATGTTAAGTTCCAACTAAGCGGAGGCTGAGATATGAAAAGAAGAATTATAGCTTGCATTTTTGCCATGCTGATACTTTTTTCTCTTGTTTTTCCTATAATTAACGTATCTGCAGAAACACTTGAGCAGGAAAGAATAGTTGTCGGTACTCGTAATGGATATTATATACAAACTGTCTATACGGATTCTACGAGAGCAATTTTTGTTCCAATTACGATGTTGCAGCAGTTTGGGGGTATGGCCAGTTCTGCGGACGGCTCGGATTACACCTTTTATTACAAAAATGAAGCTAGTAGGGGTACTCCGCTTGCCGGTGCTCGACGTATCATCATTGATAAGTCTGGAAAAACTGGTAAGGTTGTTTGCTATACATCCAGCACCAAGTACACCACCATTGAAAGTATTTCCTTTAGCAAGGCACATACCGTCAACAAGAAACTTTATCTTCCTATAGAAGAATTCCTTCCTCTGCTGGATGCTAAGGTTGAAATCACCAGTGATGGAATTGTGTACATATACAAGAATCCTGTTCCGTTTTATCATGCTTTGTTTTCGTCAACAAATTTAGATGTATGTATATTTGACAAAGACGATATTGTTCTCGACGATGTAATTACTGCTACTGGACTTATTGTTGATAGCATATTGGGACTTAAATTCGACAGGTTGGACTTGGTGACAAATACTGGTGCAATCAAGGATTATAGCAATCTTTTCAAAAAACTGTTAACCGATAACGAGACCTATCTTTCCGCCTTTGACAACAAGGAAACCCCTTTGGATAAAGCTATTGCGTTGCACGCGGAAAGTGCTGGGGATGCAGGTGATGCCGTTGGCGGAGCGAAGGATATGTTGAAACTTGCGGAATATATGTCCACATCAAAGCTCCATGATACCTATAAAGAATTTAGCGATTCCGTAAAGAAGTTTGGGAACGCAGCCGATGTAATCGAAGGCGCAATTAAGGTGGTTGAATATGCGGATGCATATTACAACCAAGTGGACGACCACAGGGATATGCTGACTGCCGTTTATGGTAGTGATTCCACTCCTGCCGCCGTTGCTGCAAATCAAATATACAACTTGTACAGCAAAGATAGGGCCGGAAAAGTAACAAGTGCAGCAGCCTCGGCTTTGCGGGATTACATCACAAAAGAATTGTCTGGAGCTATCACAAAAGGATATGGCCTAACCCCATATAAAATTGCATTTTCTGCGGTTAAATTAGTGATCCCCGATGCAGTCAAAGAGTTCAGCAAGGCAGCTGAATTGTATTATTTAGACAAAGTGATTAATGATGCCTACAAAGCTTCTACCCAGCGACTGAACAATATGAAATATGATGCGAAATCATTGGATAATCTACGATTGTCCTTGATTATGACTCTTATTGCATCCAAGTATGGATATGAAACGCATTTTAGTTCAGACAGAGATGAAGTGAAAACAATTAATACTAGGCTTGAAAAGCTTTATCTCGCCGCGGATAGCATTGAGTGTGTTGCTAAGGGGTATTATTCAGCAAAAAAGAAAGAACTGAGCGAAAGCAAAAAATACATCGTATCTGTAGGCGATTCAAACAACGGGAATACAGGTAATGATAATTCAACCAAGCCTTCTGATAATTCTCACTCAACACCCATCGAAAATCCTACTGGTCCCAACGATCAGGCAACACCACTAAAATTAGGCGACCATATTTACTTTGGTAGTGCTGTGTCCGGCAAAGAACCAGAAATATGGCAAGTTGTTAATATAGATGGGTCCTATGCACTAATTTATAATTTATATATGTATCCAGGGGTGTTTGACGCAACTACACATGCACAAACAGAGGCAGTCAGCCTTACACGGTATAATTCATTTGGTTCTGCAACATGGGAGTATAGCGATGTAAGAAGCTGGTTGAATTCTCGGGATGCCGCAGTGCAATACCAAGATATTCAATTTGATTATAGTATGGATGGAATCGCCACAGTTCCTTGGCCTTCGGAAAAAACACCTACTTATATAGGGTCTTCTGCTGGATATTTGAATCGTTTTACTGCCGAGGAATATAGTATTATTCAGCCGGTTACACATCAAAGCTTAATTCCTTATACTCAGTCAGGAAAAAGCAGTGTGTACGATGCAGATTTTAAAGATTTTACTATCGATCTAAGCCCATTTTATCAAGAACCCTTTGGCGTTTCCGAAACAACAGACTTGGTATTTCTTTTGAACGGATGGGAATTTAAGAATTATGTGCTTGATAATAATCTGTGGGGATACAACTATCCCAACGGTAAGAGTTTGGCAAATTTCTGGCTGAGAGACTCTGTCAATACGGATTTTGCTGGATTTTACGGTTATTTTGGAACACATATGCTTACTGCAGGCAATGGCAAAGTTGGGTCGAGCCAGGCAGATTCAGAAGCTGCAATTCGTCCGGCATGCTATATTGATATGTCGTTTATCTCAGTATTAAGCGGTTCAGGCTCCTTTGAAGACCCATACCATTTGATGATAGACCCTACTGTCATTGACCGCGAACAAGAAGCATACTATGTTTTTACTTCGCTTTTAGGAACATGGACTTCCGAAACAGAAGGCCACAGAAAAGATACACTTCATATTGAGGAAAGCACCCTTGTTTGGAAAACTGAATGGTCCAACGGAACTAACGAAAGTTCGACAATGAATTATAACAAAACAGAGTTTTATGATTCTTTAATTCAACTTCCTTATATATACGAAAACGGAGAAATCATTGTGACGCATCAAGATGGGGCCAAGGTAACATTCACAAAAAGCAATTAGTATATTCCAATACAAATTTATTAGAGACACGTATTTAGGAGAAACAAGTGGGCAAAACCCATAAATAAACACACAAGGCATGGATGACGAAAGCTCCATTTGGTTTACCGGGTGTCTGGAGCTTTGAATACATTTTCGAAGAGAGTCGCTAATACAAATTGCTTTATTTCATTGTGCATGTAATGTACTATGCTTAATAATACGCCGAGGAGGTATACACGTGAAAAAAGAGAATGCGGTAACAGAATGGTCAGATTTCACAAATAAGGTTTTGGGCATTCTTGGTAAATTTGTTCTTTTGCCGTTAGTCGTCATAGGTGGCCTCGTTAGTCTATTGGGGAACGGATTGATTGGCGTGCTTATGATGTTCGGTGCCTGTTTCCTGTTTTTGATGGTAGCCTTGATATTGATTGCGTTCAAGCCGCTAATTGTCAAGAAATATCCCGAGCCAAAGCGCACCTTGCGCCCAGTTTCGTTTCTGGTTGAGCTTCCTAATGGTGAGCAGAAGGAAGAAACTATTATGACCACCGGAAAGTATAAAGTGTCTTCTTCTACCTCCCGCAGTAGTTTAACACGAATTCAAAAGCTGGCAGTAGATAAGTGCAGCGGCGATATCGAAGCTGCGATGTATTATTTGGTAACATACATGAGCGCCGAAGATCAAGTGACCTACATAAATAATTTGCTTCCACAAGAAACTGCTGCATATATGTCACTTCTAAACACTCAGGCGGAACAAAAGTACACTAAGAAGGAATTGCAGCAGATAGTGAATCAGTCTGCAAGACTGGCATATTTAGATATGTCAGCCGAGCAAGTTCTCAAGACAGAAAAGAATCCTTTTTCTAAAAAAATGTGGATTTTCATCACCGTCTTGCTTGGATGCAGTATCACTTTTGGTGTTCTAATCGGCTTGGGTTCTAAAAACGAGTTTCTCAGTTCTATTCTCCCTGGATGTCTGGGTGTTGTAATGACATTCTTTGTTTACAAAGTTGTAGCTAACATTCTAAATTTCTTTAGATTCCGCAAAGCACAGCAGTTAGAACAGAGGGAAAGAGACAAGCAGAGTACTGATCCCAATCGTTAATTGAATAGAAAGCAATTAAAGACCAGCGGAAGTACATCCTCTGGTCTTTATGCAATCGTGTATGCTGTAACGGTTGTAATGGTGCTCATACTACCTTTATCAGTAGCTACAAGCGCATTGGTGGTATTATTTTAGATTAGATTTTCTGGATGCTTTGTCGCGCTCCATTGTTTCTGTAATCGCACGACGAATAAAATCGCTCAACGATTCATTGGTGGCACTTACGTGTTCAGCAATGGCAAGCTTTTCTTCAGGAGAAACACGTGTCTGTAAATACTCTTGCTTTTTGCGATATTTCTTGCGTGCACGAATTTGAGCTTCGGTAGGGGACATTCTTCTCACCTCGAATATTAGTATATCATAGACGTGTGCAAAAAGAAAGATATGCACATGTGCATAAGTTGCACAAAAATATGGATAAACTTTTGTGCAAAATTCTACCTTGATATGCGCATGTGCATATGATATAATACAGATAGAAAATAAAACAACGGCAGTGTAGAAGAGTTGGCGCTCTCCTACACCTGCGCAGGTGGTATCAGCACCTACACAACGGGATTACCCCGCACCGCAGGGATATTATATCCG
Source organism: Faecousia sp. (assembly GCA_045595945.1). Taxonomy (GTDB): domain Bacteria; phylum Bacillota; class Clostridia; order Oscillospirales; family Oscillospiraceae; genus Faecousia. Next base: position 16,059 of record JAZOBL010000035.1, on the reverse strand, counting down.
TTTTACAGCTGTTTTGCAAGAGGGAAAGTGTATCTTAGCGAGGTTACTCCCAGCTATCGTACTATGATTTGCACCGTGTAGAGCTATCAGCCCTGCACGGTGTTTTGTTTTCTCTATAAAATCAAGGAGGAAACACTATGGAAAACAAAAGATTTTTGACAGCCAACGATGTGGCAGAGTACATGGGCATCTCGGTGCCTATGGCCTACAAGATCATTCGTCGCCTAAATGACGAACTGGTAGCCGCCGGTTATATCATCGTTTCCGGTCGTATCAGCCGTAGCTATTTTGAAAAGAAGATCTACGGCGGTATCGCGTAGGAGGTGAGCATATGCCTGCTTATAAGGAAAAAGACAGAAACACCTGGACGGTAAAATTTAAGCATAAAAACTGGAGTGGCGATACCAAGTGGGTTACCAAAAGAGGTTTTGCAACCAAGCGGGATGCGCTTCAGTATGAGCGTGATTTTCTGGCCCGTCAGAGCGGCAATCTTGATATGTCATTTGCAGCTTTCGTCAAGGTATATCGGGAAGATCGTGGAGCCCGGGTGAAAGAGAGTACACTGTCCATGAAAGATAACATTATCGACACCAAGCTTGTGCCTTATTTCGGTAAAAAATGTATGCGTGAAATCTCCACAAAGGATATTATGCTTTGGCAAAACGAGCTGCTGGCTTACCGTGATCTAAAGGGGGGCAAGCCCTACTCTAAATCGTACTTGAAAACGATACATAATCAGTTGAGTGCAATATTCAACCACGCAGTCCGCTACTACAAGCTTGCAGAAAACCCTGCCAGAACGGTTGGGAATATGGGAAGTGAAAAGGGCATCGAAATGAAATGCTGGACCCGTGACGAGTATCTGAAATTCTCTGAATATATGATGGACGACCCGATAGGTTACTACTACTTTCAAATGCTCTATTGGTGCGGCCTTCGCGAGGGCGAGGCATTGGCCTTAACACTCAATGACTTTGATTTTGACAAGAAGACGGTTTCTATCACAAAAACCTTTCAGCATTTGAAGGGAAAGGATGTAATTACCGAGCCGAAGACACCAAAGAGCAACCGAATAGTGGAAATGCCGGTATTCCTGGTGGATGAGATTCAGTATTATATAGGTACTCTGTATGATCTGAAGCTCGATGACCGTTTATTCCCGCTATCCAAGAGTTATCTCTACCGCAAGATGGAACAGGGCAGCAAAGCAATGGGATTGCAGCGAATTCGAGTGCACGATTTGCGGCATTCCCACGTATCCTTGTTGATTCATATGGGATACAGTGCCGTGGCAATCGCGGAACGGATGGGGCATGAGTCTATCGACATTACTTTCCGGTATGCTCATCTGTTTCCCACTGTGCAACGGCAAATGGCTGCTGATTTGAATGCGTTGCAGGAAGGAGGTGATAAAAATGTCTGCTAAGGCTCGCGATGGGCAGGGACGCTGGCGTTGCAAAACGATCGGTGTTCGGGTATCTCCTGAGGAAAATGCCGAGATCGACGCATTGGCGGTCTTATCCGGGATGTCCAAACAGGATTATTGTATTCGCCGTATGCTGCAACGGGATGTTGTGGTCGTCGGAAATCCACGAGTGCATAAGGCACTCAAAATCCAAATGGAACAGCTCTGCCGAGAGTTTAGCAAACTGTGCAGCGTAAATGATGTCAGCACAGAGGCATTGCATGTTCTGGAATATCTTACAAAATTATATAAAGGCCTAGAGTACTAACAACAACGAAATCTCCTCTGTTCGTCGGGAGGATTTTTTGCATTGTAGGGGCGGATCGCCGCCCCTACAAGCACGCGCCGAAATTAGAATGTCGGGGCGGCCATTGGCCGCCCGCCAAATGTATCGTAAACGGAGAAAGATATATGAAAGCGACAGGCATTGTCAGAAGAGTGGACGACCTCGGTCGAATCGTCATCCCCAAAGAAATCAGAAGAACCCTCCGCATTCGTGAGGGTGACCCCTTGCTGACAACATTGACACCGTTTGACAAGTTTATGCAGGGGATTCTAAATCTTGCCGAGAGATTGACTATTTCATTGGAAGGTGCTACAATCGGCTTGAAGGATTAGTGAGGTGATCTGTGTGGTTTTTAAAAGTAAAAAGAAACGCCAGGAAGAAGAGGAGAGAATATATTGGGTTGATACGCAAAAGAACTCGGAGGAGCTAACTGAACTGGAGAAAATAGCGGTAGAGCACTGCGGGGGCGATTTGATGGCGGCATGTACATACTTAATAGAGACTGCAGATGCGGAAACTATGGATGTATACGCTGATAACTTTATGCCAGATGAGGCAGCCATTTTCCTTATGGCTTTTATGGATTTAGCCGACAAAAAAATACCCAAGGAAAGACGAAACGCGATTATCAACAAGAATGTTATGCTTGCAGGATTGGATATGACGAAAGAACAGATTGTTGCAACAGAAAAGAATCCGTTTGTTTCAAAATTGTGGATATCTACTGGTCTCCTTCTTCTCTGTAGCATTGGTATCGGCGTTGTGGTTGGATTAGGAAAACGTTTCTTAACAGATCAATCTGCTGTTGAAACAATTTCCTCCCTTTTAGGCTGTGTTTCTATATTTTTTGTATATAAGGTGGTTGCTGAAATTTTGAATGTATTCCGCTTTCGGAAAACAAAGCGTATTATATCCGAGGAAGAATCGATAGCAGATAACATAGAAAATGCTTAGTGAAATGAAAGCTCCTTTGCAAGCAGGGGAGATTTTTGAATAAATAAGCAACATTGATCCGCAATTATGAACTTTTTGCGAACTTTTGTGCGAATATATTGACAATAGCGTTGATGGTCACTATACTAGAATTAAGTAAATATAGAAATGTGGAGCCGGGGTATCATATGCTTATTTGATATACCCGGGATGTGACGGAGCTGGATCACTCCTTTCGGAGTAAGGCGATCCAGTTGGAGATGATGGGATGATTGATGCGGCTGACCGGAATTTCCTTATTCCGTGCAGCTGCATTTTTTGTTACATAACTAATTCTGAAAGGATGATTGATATGATTGTTGAAGCGATTGATAAGAGGACGGGAAAAATCGTAAAAATTGAGGAGGCGTATTCCGGTCAACGCCTTACATGTCCCCACTGCGGTGTGGATGTGCACCCTGTGCTGGAGGTTGCTACACCGTTCTTCCGTTGTTATGAAGGCGGAAAGCACAGCCATTACCTTTGTGAACAGCTGGAGAGAACGAACAGAGCATATGATCCCCAAATAACGGATATAGCGGAGCTGTTTGTGATTCTGTTTAACCCGGTTTGCGAAAAGGAGGAGCCGTCTTGGGAACCTGAAAAAGACGAGGATCCTGACATGCTTGACCCGGAGGATGAGACCTTGGATGAAGACGAGCCCACACAGATGCCCGAAAGCGATACGGATGACGATGACGATGATGAAAACGAAGCTGCCTCCGGACCTGTGATCCTTCCATGCAGAACACTCAGTCAGCTCTGGAAGGCCGGTATTTACAAGCTGGGGTCGTCTGAACGCATTGGTTCTTCTTTGAGATCGGACATTTTCTTGTGGTATAAGGATTTTGACAGGTTCTTTGCCCGTCATGAGGACTTGGGGGAGCGCGTGCTTGCGGTGCGTCCGCTGTGGCCCGTCAATAGAGCCAATGCCATTCTGTTCGCATCTTTTAGCAGCATTCGTGGAAGCAAAGAGTATAAAAAGAAGTATTTTGTGCTTGAGTTCCGGGAGCGAAGAGAATACAACAAGGCCTGTAAAAAGTTGTTCATACGCAATACGGAAAACAGTGGCACAAGTCGCACAGTCTCTAAGTATGATATGGTGTTGGTGGCTGGTGACTGGGCAGAGCTGGACGAAGAGGAATATGCAGTATTTGTAAAACCCGGTGAGAATATTTACGGGGTGCAGACTTCCCTCTTCTATTCCAAGAATCAGATTTATCCGATTCCGCAGCACAAAAAGAAAGCTTAACGGTTTTATAACGAAGGCAGCCGAGTGATTCGCACTCGGCTGCCATTTCTTATGTGTCGGTATACACTTTTCGGTATTGCTGCTTCGTATCCACCAAGCGATCGTATTCAGATGCCGTCACTGTGTAATGCCGGCAATTTAATTTGATGCGCATATTCTGTGGGTGGGAAGAAAGGGAGACTTTAATATTGTCCGTGGGTTCGTTTGCGGTAATGTGCATCTCGATTTCTGCGGAATCCACTGGTATTTGCACATGGGCGGTATGCTGCAACTGTAGTCGCTCGCCAACATCAATGCGTTTCCTAATCTGAGAAAGGTCGTTGTTGACCAAAGGCCTACGGTCCATTTTCTGCTTAATGGCAAACAGCTTCTCTTCGTTCACAAACTCATTTCGGGTTTCGTAAGGGTCATCAATATCGTGCCCAATCACATATTCAATTTCCGGTTCACTCAAACCGAGAATGTGTAAATGCGTTCCAAAATTGCGGCGAAACAAATATGCCGTGGGATCTTTCCGATCCTCAAAAGGCAGACTGTCCTTCTGCGATACCGGTTCATCCTGAATATCCTCACTGATGGATGCCATCTGAACAGCTTTAATTTTGATGCTTTGAAACAGGATGCGGGCAGCATTTGTTAACTCCCGGGCAGAGCACCGGATATCCCATCGGTCATTGTTACACACAATGGGATAATCGTTGATTGACTTGTTGAGCTGAGACTCTATATACTGACGCCGCTCATCTATCAGCGAAGCAACCTTGTCCGGCACCGGGATAATACGGTCTGCATTCTTGGTCTTTCCGCCCAGCTTGCCGGCATTGGTATCATAGCCGGTGGTTTTGTAGATCCATACTACCAGGCATTCGGGGTGGGTTTGCATAGGTTTGATATCCCCGAAATTGACTGCGCAGGCTTCGGCATTACGCAGACCCAGCGAATACATTAAGAGTAAGCCCATATTCTGACCGGGCTGCAGAGGGTCAGAAAGGAGAGCTTTGGCGACTGCTTGCTCCTGCGGGATAGTCAGTGACTTACTGAGCAGCGCCTGTTTGGCTTTTATTTCCTCGCTTTCCGTTGCGGCTTCAGGATTTAAGCTGCTTTCCCAGAGTACATTATCGCATTCGCCATGCTTGGCGGCTGTTTCCACGACGTAGTAGATCAAACGGCGAAAGTCCTGCAGCGTACTCTCCTTATAAGGCATGTATTGCTTTCCCTTTGTATCTTGACCCCGTTTGATCAGAGCCTGAATAACAGCGTTGTAATCTTCCTGGGTATAGGCGCTTATCGGGGTTTCATCGTGCTTACGAAGTAGCGGAATGATTTGGTTGCAATACCGCAGATGGTTGCTTCTTTGGGTGGAATCCGCCTTCCAATGTTCCTCGAAATCCTCGTAGTAGTCGTGATAGATACCGTAAAAGGTGTGTTCTTCACCAATGAAACATTTCCATTCTGTCATTGAGCATCCTCTTTTCCGGTTGTATCATATACGGCAATGCTGCCGGTTGCACCGTGATCACATTCGATCAAAACATCAATATAGCTTCCGGGCACCTCCTGGGTCGAGGTCAGGGTGATCGAAACGGCATTATAATGATTCTTTTTGCGGTCTGAATGAACGGTGGTGTTGCGGGTAAATGTTGAAATCTCGGATGTGCTTTGCACGGCATTACGCGCATCGGTTTCGTGCATATGCGTCCACCGGTTCAGCTTTTGAACCATACCATACTGGACCAAATCGTTTGTGTAGTCACAGTAATGCTGAGAAAACGTATCCGGAGCCTTGTTGCCCACAACATAGGATAATTCTCCACGGTTAAAGGAACAGGTGTGGTTTGCCCGATGCTTAAAATTGCTGTAGAAAATATCACCCTGATACTTGTTCATATCCACAACGATCTCTTTGTCGCCGTCACCGGGAAGGACCAGCTCCTGAGTGGGAATGTCGGCCTTTTCAATCAGAGACCGGCAAACCCGGATAGCAGCATCGTACTTGCAGAAGGGTGGCTTGGAAAGCGTCGCAAGGGTCTTTTTGTTGTCGGGCATAATGATCGGCAAATGCTGCAGTTCTGCTTCCGTAAAGCCGCACACAAGCTGCAGGTAGGTTTTTCGGCTGTGCAGCATATCTGCCAACAGCGGGGCTACCGGGACTTTTCTGCAGGCAGTGCCGTCTGCGTGGTAAATCACTGTACCTTCGTCCGATAGGTACTTGTACACCAAAAGACGGTATACCTTCAAGCCGGGAATGGTCTCAAAATCACCCCAGGTCAGAGCGCAGACTTCCCGTGTGCTCATTCCGGTAAACAGCTGAAGCGGACCAAGCAGCAAGGTGCTGTCTTCCTCAAACCGCAATGCCTTTCTTGGGCCAAAATCTGATTCACCCTGTTCACGAATATACGCCAGAATACGGGCCTCTTCATCGAAGGTTAAGGTCTTCTTTGTCAGCATATTTCGCAGATTGCGCAACTCTTTGGATGCCCGGTTGCTGACCTCCGGCAGAAACGCAGGGATTGGATTTGCATCGATAAAACCGCTTTCCTCCGCAACCCGCATAATGATGTTTAACTGCTGCCAGTACTTAACAACCGCGAGGCTGTCTTCCGGGATGACGGATTGCATTGCGTTGCGGTAATCTTCATCGCTGGCATCCGATGGACATAGCGCAGACAGTGCGCTGTTATCGGGACAGAACAGGACGTTCCGGGCAATTTCGTCACGGTAGTCCCGTCGTGCAAGCAAGCGGCTGCGGCAACAAAACCAGATCGTTTTGAGAGAACAACCCACAAGGTGATCACCGTAGTGATCCAGCATATCACCCACAATACAGGGGTAAATGGAATCAAGAAAGGGAACGCTTTCCAGCTTGCCGATCACGGATTCCCGATCCATACAGCGCAGGCCTTTTTGTGTTGTGGGAGAATTCCAGGCTTGTCCATCCTTCGTATTTTTGAGTATTGTTTTTCCTCTGTAGTAGGCCTCGCCAACAAAAACGCCATACCTGTCCTGGTGCACAGTATAGTACAGCGAGATCTCATTGGAGAAAGGGTAAACAGATGGCCGCTTACGGTGCTTGATAGAGTCCGGGTCAATTTTTGCCTTTTCAAATGCTTCCCGAAGCTTAACGAGAGTCGTTGGCTTTTTCAGCTGTTGCTGCGTTGCCTGGATATATTCTTTTTCAACGATAAGATTGGTCCCCTCTTTGTCGCACTGGGTAAAGAAAACAGGGATCGGTGCATTGGGATCCACGCTGCGGTCTGCGAATAAAAGCATTTTCTTTCTGGGCTGGGTGACCGTGGCATTGGATGCGATTGCAATGATCTTACCGGGGAGGAAACCTTGATCCCGTAAGAGCGCACAAATATTATCCTCAGATGCAGATATAAAGGTCTGAGGAAGTAATGCGATGAAATTTGCTTGATCGTTGCCGGCAGAAAGCATTGTGCCAATGTTAAATTCTTCCTCTGTAAATGGGGATACAATCGCAATTAGGTCAAATATTTTTGCGTAGCCTGCAATGTCAGAAAAAATACAGAACTTCAAGTTTTTGAATTCCATTCGATAGGCGGCGGCCACATAGATATTCGGCACGGCAACATAGCATTTACATGCGTACTTTTTTGCTTTTTGAGACCACGCAAGGAGAAAGTCAGGACCCGGGTTTACAATCAGGAGCTGAGATGCGTTCCGGGCTAATATCTCAAACTGCTGCAGGAAAAAGGAGCATTCGAATCTGCCATCGTATTTACTTCTGACATTAAAATCAGATCTCTTTCCAAATAGTTTCGGGAAGGGGTAGAGCGCTGCACGGATAACATCGCTGGGTTTTTCGCTCCGAATATCTCCAACCATGTTAAAGGCCGACTCGGCAATGCTGACACCTTCCGTGGTATTGACCCTTCCTTTTATCGATTGTTCAAACTCGACCCAAGGATTAAATGCATCCTTAAGCTGTGTGCGATGCTTGTTATACTGGCAATAGTTTGCGACAAGTTGTAGACCGGAAACCTTGTGCTGGCGGAAGAACCGAATGGTATCCACCAGCTTGGGACTGACCGTTCCCTTTAGCTCTGGCATATGGCTGTAATACACGGCTTGCCAACAATTAAAGAAAGTGTCCTTGGTGAGCTCAAGGGAATTATAAAGTTCACTGCTCGCATCATAGAAGCTTTCAATCGTGGATGCTTCAATCTTCGAAAATGACAAACGGGATTCATTTGTGGACTTGAGAATCAGATAAAGAGCATAGGCTAATCTTTCGTGATGTCCTTTGGGGAATATAGACACAAGCGTATCCCAATCAACAACCAGGAAGGGAGCGCAGGCTTCAAAAAACAGTCGGCAATCTTTATCCATACCTGCCGAGACAAGCTCACTGCAAAGTGCGAAAAAAGCGGCACTGTCATAGTAGGGTTTTCCATCAGGGGGCAGCAGCTGATACCGGGCAATCTCCGCAGCAAATTCTGTCATATGAATTCCGTCTGTATAATCAGGCTTACTGGAGTGCTCTATATTGAGCTTCGCCAGAGCGTAACAGCGGACAATCTCCTCGTAATGAAAAATATCTATATTGAGTGCGGCAATCTTTTTCAAGATAGAAGGATAGATATTGCTCATTATAAAACACCTCCATAATAAAGTAATGAGCTGGATAATTTGCAGAAAATTTGCACCTATACCACAATCTTACTAATTAAAATAAATCTTTGCAAGCATATATGAAAATAAACAAGTGGGAAACTGTTGGTCAAAAGTTGGTCAAATTCAAAATGACAGTTTTTGAATTGTTTAAAGCAAGAACAAAAAAACACCGTATTTTGCGGTTTTACTCGCAAATACGGTGTTTTTCTAACTATTCAAAGAACCACACAGCCACTTAGGCTCATTCCCACTCGATGGTGCCGGTGGGCTTGGGGGTCAGGTCGAACAGAACCCGGTTGATACCCTCTACCTCTGCGGTGATGCGAGCCACGATCTTGTGGAGAACAGGGTAGGGGATCTCCTCAACGGTGGCGGTCATTGCGTCCTTGGTGTTGACAGCGCGGATGATGGCGGGCCAGCCTTCGTAACGGCTGTCGTCCTTCACGCCTACGCTCTTGATATCAGGTACGGCGATGAAATACTGCCAGACCTTCTCTGCCAGACCGCTCTTGTCAAACTCATCCCGCAGGATGGCGTCGGCCTCTCGCAGGGCGCGGAGACGGTCCCGGGTAATGGCGCCCAGGCACCGGACACCCAGACCGGGGCCGGGGAAGGGCTGACGGTAAACCATGGCGTGGGGCAGACCCAGCGCCTCGCCCACCACGCGGACTTCGTCCTTAAACAGCAGCTTGACCGGCTCAACCAGCTCGAACTTCAGATCCTCAGGCAGACCGCCCACATTGTGGTGGGACTTAACGGCCTTCTTGCCCTCGGCAGCCTTAACGGACTCCAGAATGTCGGGGTAAATAGTACCCTGAGCCAGGAAATCAATGCCCTCCAATTTGCGGGCTTCCTCTACGAAGACTTCGATGAATTCCTTGCCGATAATCTTCCGCTTGGTTTCCGGGTCGGAAACACCGGCCAGCAGATCCAGGAAGCGGTCGGTTGCATCTACATAGATGAGGTTGGCATCCAGCTCTTCGCCGAAAACCTTAATCACATCCTCACTCTCACCCTTACGCATAAGGCCGTGGTTCACATGGACGCAGACCAGCTGCTTGCCGATAGCCTTGATCAGCAGTGCAGCCACAACAGAAGAATCAACACCGCCGCTAAGGGCCAGCAGAACCTTCTTGTCACCAACCTGTGCGCGGACAGCGGCGACCTGTTCTTCGATAAATGCATCAGCCAGCGCCTTGGTGGTGATGCGCTCCATAGTTTCGGGACGAAGATTATTAGACATATTGGATTCCTCCATATTAAGAATCAAAAATACACAAAATATTATAACTCTGTTTTTTTCTACATGCAAGAAAAAAATCGGCAGTGCAGATTATTTTTTTAGTCCAGCGCCAGACCAAACCAACGGGGAACGGGGCAATCTTCCGCAAACGGCAGGAACATGGCAAAGTCCCGCCCTGGCCCCGGGGTGCGGAAACTACCTTGGTTGCAGCCCAAAGACCGGACGATTCCCGCCGCGGCGGAGGCATCTCCCAGCAGCTCCGGACAAATCAAGGTGTCGCCTTGCTTGGCGGCAGCAAGCAAAAAGTCATCGCCGGCATAAAAACCTACCTGCGCCTGCAAATATCGGAGCGTAACACCTTCCTGCAGTACGCCGCCCCGGGGGAGGTATTCTGCCCGTAGGTGGGCATATTCGTCTGCATCCAAAGATCGCAGAGCAACGGTGGATTCCCCGGCATCACAGGTAAACTCCCGGCAGGCGCAGCATACCCGGTAACCGAACTTCCGGTACAGGTCAAACAGACCAGGCTCTGCGGGAACTAAAATCGCCCCGGCATAGCCTTGTTGTTGCAAAATCTCGTGGGCTTCAGCCATCAGCTGCCGGCACAATCCCTGTCCCCGGAATATGGCATCGGTGGCAATGGCATACAGATAGGCAATGTTCCGTCCCTCCAAAGTGCATGGCAGCCAGTACAGAGCGCTGACGGGCGCGCCGTCTTTCTCCAAATAGTGACACCGATCGGGGGAGAAGGAAGTGCTAAAGAAGCGGTCCAGCTCCACATCGGAATCCCCGAAGGAAGCCTGCCACAGCTGCCGCAGACCGGCGATCAAATCAGTATTCATACCCATCCTCCCGCAGACAGGCCCAGTGTTTTTCGACCATAAAGGCCGGGTGGTAGGATTCTTTTGCTTTGCGCAGACCGGGGAGACCCAGATCGTCCTCCCGGTTCAACCATAGGAGAGCGGGGTATTTCTCGGTCAGATACCGGGCAAATTCCCGGTTGATGGCGGTGTAAGCGCCGTCCACTGACTCCAGTGCCTTTTCAAAATGAATGTCAAAGGTGTCATCGCTTAGGGCAGAGCCCATAGTCATGGCCAGGATCCGCCCCTTGTCCCGGAGCACCAGACCCTCCATCCCCAGCTCCTGCCGATAGCGCAATGCCTTGGATAGCGCCACCTGCTCCATCAGGTAGCTGGTATCGTCGCTTTGCGCCCGGTTGGCATACCAGTCGTCCAGGAAGATCTCCACCTCCCGGGTGTTTTCCTCGGTGATGGGCTCGGTGGTATAGTGCGGGTGCAGCAGCCGGAATTTATTGAAGTGATTGCGCTTTTTTTGGAGCTTTTTGCCCTTAAGGGAGGCCAGATCCTGTGCAGAATACAGATAGTCATAGCTGTCCCGGTCGGTGTGAAAATGGAACATATGGGGGTAGTTTTCCTCCAGCCACTGCTTGTCCGCATGGTTCAAGCCGGTGAGCCGGCAGGGGATGCCCCGCTCCTCCGAGTCAGAGATGATAGCATCCAGGGTAGGCTTCAGATCCTGCCCCAGGGGAAACAGGTACACGCTCTGCCGGTTAAACTGGCAGAAAAAGGCCAAATTATCCCCGTGGAAGACAGCCTTCTGGCGACCCCATAGATAGAGGTTGGCAAAGCTGTACTCACAACCCCGCTGGCCGCAGTTTTTCAAAAACTCATCGTAGGCGGGTTTGTTTTGCAGATCCAAAGGTAAAAATTCCAACATTCTTGTCACATCCTTTGTGATGCTAGTATATCACAAACAAGGGGATTTCACAATAAGGAAGACATCCCCAAAAAACTTGACAAGGGTAGCCGTCCGGGTATAAAATGGTAATAACTATGCATGAAAGGAGAGTACACTATGGATTCTGGCAGTAGCGGCAGTATACCCGGCCGAAGTAGACAGCAGTCCCGTGGTGGACTCTGCTGAAAAAGGCCTGAGGTGTACTTCATAAGAAATTTTGAAGGAGGGACACCAATGACCGAACGGTTTGAAATCGTTGAAAAAACACTTGTAAAGATGTTGGAGGACAAAAAATACGCGACTCTGCGGGACATTCTGCTGACCATGAATCCTGCGGATATTGCGGCGGTTTTTAGCAGCCTCCAGGAACAGCGGATCCCGCTGATGTTCCGGCTTCTGCCCAAGGAACTGGCGGCGGAGACCTTTGTGGAAATGGAACCGGACGACCAGGAACTGCTGATCCGCGGCTTCTCGGACAATGAGCTGAAAGAAGTCTTGGATGAGCTGTACGTGGACGATGCGGTGGATATTGTGGAGGAGATGCCTGCCAATGTGGTGCGGCGGATCCTATCCCAGGTAGACCCGGAGATGCGCCAGTCTATCAACCAGATCCTCCGCTACCCGGAAAATTCTGCCGGCGCCTGGATGACTACGGAATATGTCTCCCTGCGGCCGGATATGACCGTGGAGGAGTCCATTCTACGGATTCGCCGGCAGGGCGTGGATAAGGAGACCATCTATACCTGCTATGTGACCAAGGACCGGACTCTGCTGGGCATTGTGACGGTGAAGGATCTGCTGCTGGCAGAGGACGATGAGATTCGGATTCAGGATCTGATGGAAACAGATCTGATCTCTGTTACCACCCATACGGACCAGGAAGAAGTGGCCCGTCTGTTCAGTAAATATGACTTTTTGGCTCTGCCTGTGGTGGACAAGGAAAACCGCATGGTGGGTATCGTCACCGTTGACGACGCCATCGATGTGATGGAAGAAGAGGCAACGGAGGACATGGAGCTGATGGGCGGTATGCTGCCGTCGGAAAACACCTATCTGCGCAGCTCTGTGTGGGAGCTGTTCAAAAACCGGATCCCCTGGCTGATGCTGCTGATGGTCTCTGCCACCTTTACCGGCATGATCATCACCTCTTTTGAGGAGGCGCTGGCTGCCCAGGTGGCACTGACGGCCTTCATCCCCATGCTGATGGGCACTGGCGGTAACTCCGGCTCTCAGTCCTCGGTTACCATTATCCGTTCTTTGAGCCTGGGAGAGCTGCGGTTTGCAGATCTGCCCCGGGTGTTGTGGAAAGAGATCCGCACATCAGTCCTGTGCGGCCTGGTGCTGGCAGTGGTGTGTTTTGGAAAGATCTGGCTGGTAGACCGGCTGCTGCTGGGCAACGGGGACATTACCTTGATGATCGACGCGGTGGTGTGCCTTGCGTTGCTGGTGACGGTGGTGGCGGCCAAGATCGTCGGCGCGGTGCTGCCTATGGTGGCCAAGGTTATTCGGCTAGACCCGGCGGTGATGGCAAGTCCCTTTATCACCACCATCGTGGACGCCCTGTCTCTGCTGGTGTATTTTCTCTTTGCCAAGATGCTGCTGAAGGTATAAATTGCAAAACCCCCTGGGATACCATTTGATATCCCAGGGGGTTGTTTGATTATTTTACCAGAAGTTCCGCGATCTGGATGGCGTTCAGGGCAGCGCCCTTGCGGACCTGGTCACCACAGCACCACAGGCTGATGCCGCACTCGTCGGTCAGGTCGGGACGGATCCGGCCAACGAATACCAGATCCTGGCCACTGGTCTCCAGAGGCATGGGATACTGCTTGGCAGCCAGATCATCCACCAGCTTCACGCCGGGGGCCTTAGCCAGAACCTCTCGTACCTGCTCCACGGTGACGGGAACATCAAAGTGACAGGAGGCGGAAATAGAGTGGCTGCGGATCACAGGCACACGGACGCAGGTGCAGGTGACCTTCAGCTCCGGCAGGTGCATGATCTTGCGGCCCTCGTTCTGCATCTTCATTTCCTCGCTGGTGTAGCCCTCATATTGCTCGCCGCCGATCTGGGGAATCAGATTATAGGCGATCTGGTGGGAGAACACCTTGGGCTCGTAGGTTTTGCCCTTGGACAGAGCCTCCACCTCGTTCATCAGCTCCTTGGGACCCTCAGCACCTGCGCCGGACACGGCCTGGTAGGTGGAGGTGGTCATGGTGCGGATGGGGGAGATGGCGTTCAGGGCATTGACCGCGGTCATGGTGATGATGGTGGAGCAGTTAGGGTTGGAGATGATACCCTTGTGCCACTTCACATCCTCGGGATTGACCTCGGGAACTACCAGAGGTACGTCGGGATTCAGACGGAATGCGGAAGAGTTATCCACGAACACGCAGCCGGCCTTCACAATGGCGGGGGCGAACTTCTCAGCGATGTCGTTCTCGGCGGCGCCCAGAACGATGTCCACACCGGTGAAAGCTTCGTCACAGGCAAGCGCAATGGTCACATCCTCGCCCCGGAACTTCAGGGTCTTGCCGGCGCTTCTGGCACTTGCCAGGGGAACCAGCTTTCCTACGGGGAAGTTACGCTCTTCCAAAATACGGATCATTTCCTGACCCACAGCGCCGGTGGCGCCCAGTACTGCTACGGTATATTGTTTCATATTCTTTCCTCCTAAACCCGGTTGGATTATTTTACAAAGCTGTTATACAGCACACGGATGGCTTCAGCAAAGTCCTTATTCTCCACACCGAAGATAATGTTCAACTCATCGGGACCCTGGTTGATCATGCGGATATTGACGCCTGCCTCGCCCAGGGCGGCAAAGATCCGGCCGGACACACCGGGACGGAAGGCCATCTGATGACCCACTGCGGTGACGATGGAAATCTGATCCTGCACCACAATGTTATCCGGAGACAGCTCTTGCTGGATGTCTGCCAAAATGGAGAACTGGTGGGGTGCCAGGGCAGCGGTGGAGATGACCAGAGATACATTATCGATGCCGTTGGGTACGAAGTCCACGGATACCTTATGCTTTTCCAGCACCGACAGGATCCGGCGCAGCATACCCACCTGGCTGGTCAGACCCCGCTTAAACACGGTGATCACGGAGAAATCCTTCTTGCCGGTGATGCCGGTGATGATCCGGTGGGGGTCAATCTCGGTTTCAAATTTCTTCTGGATCATGGTGCCGGGGTGGCTGGGATCGTTGGTGTTGCGGATGTTCAGGGGGATGTTCTTCTCCCGGACGGGGAAGATCGCACCCTCGTGAAGCACATTGGCGCCGGCGTAGGCCAGCTCACGCAGCTCGTCATAAGTAATTTCCGGGATGGGCTGGGGATTTTCCACGATTCTGGGGTCGGCCATGAGAATGCCGGACACATCGGTCCAGTTTTCGTACACGCCGGCATCCAATGCAGCTGCAGCCAGCGCGCCGGTGATATCGCTGCCGCCTCGGGAGAAGGTGCGGATGGTTCCGTCAGGCATCCGGCCGTAGAAGCCGGGGGTGACGATGCCCTTTCCATGGGCTACGGTGCGCAGAGCAGCATAGGACTTCTCTTTATCCACAGTGCCGTCAATGTTGAAGAAGATCCATTCGGTGGCATCCACGAACTGGAAGTCTAAGTAAGCGGCCATCAGCTTGGCGGAGAAGTACTCGCCCCGGCTGGCCATCTCATCCTGAGAGACTTCCTTCTTATCCAGCCGTGCCTTCAGCGCGGCAAAATCGCTTTCAAGATCCAGCTTCAGACCCAGCTCATCCCGGATCTCCAGATACCGGGAGGTGATCATGTGAAATACCGGGTCGCAGTCCACACCGTACTGGGTGTGGGCGTGGCACAGGTACAGCAGATCCGTGATCTTATGGTCAGCGGAGAATCGCTTGCCGGCGGCGGAAACAACTGCCACCCGGCGCTCCTTATCGGACAGGATAATATCCCGTACCTTCCGGTACTGACCGGCGTCTGCCATGGAGGAGCCGCCAAATTTCGTTACTTTCAGCATAAAAAACCCTCTTCCTCTTCAAACTGGGAGATTAGTTGTTCACAGGCATAGCGGCGATGAAGGCATCGGGATTGGCCTTCCGCCAGGCGTGCATGGCTTCCACAGACACAGGGGTGGTGACCACAGCATCCTCCCAGCGTTCCTGGGTGTTGGCCTGCAGCCATGCATCCGTTGCACCGCTGACATAGTAGGATAGCTGATCGGTGTTTTCTGCGGCGACCTTTGCACCGTAGGGGCTGTAGAACCCACGGCCGGACAGCACATCTGCGCAATCCTGCACCACATTATATGCAGTGGGGTAGCGACCTGCGCCCTGACCGTAGAAGCTCATACGGCCGGAGGCGGAGCCTACCAGGGTGATCAGATTGTAGTTGGCGGGAACAGCGGACTCCGGCTCCCCCACAGGGAACAGCGTGGGCTGCACAAAGGCGCTGACCTTG
>JAZOBL010000034.1:0-9541 GCA_045595945.1 Faecousia sp. | reverse complement strand
CTTTGGTGTGTCCATAACCGCATCTGCGGTGGTAGGGCAGAACACGCAAGCGAAAAATAGTTCGATGAGCCTATAGGCTCGGCTAGTAAAAGGCCCTAAGGGGGCTAGTGCATACCACCGGCACGGCCGGTGGTTATGATTTTGGGGAGTTATTCGGCGTTGCGGCCGATGGTATAGCCCCGGCCGTTTACATTGGTCACATCGTTGGCGACCACAAAGGCGTGGGGGTCGATCCTCAGCGCCGCATCCCGGATTTGGGGGTATTTGCGGGCGTACACCACGCTTAGGATGGCTTTTTGCGGTTTGCCTTCGTAGCCGGTTTCAATATCCAGCAGGGTCAGACCGCAGTCCATGGTGCTTAAGATCTCCTGGCGGATCTGGGGATATTGGGGAGAGATGATGGTGATCTGCACCTTTTTCTCACCGGACACCAGGGTGCGGTTGATGGCTACAGAGGTCACCATGATCACCAGGATGCTCAGCAGTACACTGTCAAGACCCCGGAAGGCCACCTGCATCAGCACGATGACGGTGTCGAAGATCAGCAGACCCGTGCCCACGGGAAGGCCGAAATATTTCTGCAAAATACAGGGCGGGATGTCCATGCCGCCGGTAGAACCGCCGGAGCGGATCACAAGACCGATCCCCAGACCGATGAGCAATCCGCAGAACAAGCCTGCCACCAGAATCTCCTCCCGGAACAAGGTGTCCAGAGGAAGCGCCTCAAAAACTGCCAGTTCCACGGGGTAGACAACGGTGGACAGCAGGCTGGTGGCGGCAAATTTCTTCCCCAGAAAGATCCAACCCAGTAAGAACAGAAGCAGATTCACCGCCCCAGCGATCACCGATAGCCGCAGCTGGGGGAAAAAGTGCTGCACCGTCAAAGCGATACCGGAGCTGCCCCCCAGCATGATGCCGTAGGGCACCACAAAGGCGCACACGGCAAAGGCCAGCATGCCGTTGCCCAGGATCACCAAAGGCAGTGCTTTCAATTGTGCTTTCATGGGATCAACCCTCTTCCACCACGATTTCCTTAACCTTCAGACCGGGATTGCGCTTGCAGGTAAAGTCGATGGCCCAGTAGCTACTGAACACCAGCAGATTATGGCCACGGTAGTCCTCCAGCAGCTCCGCGTCAGAGCCCAAATTCAAGTCGGACAGGTCGCCGGGATAGCTGTCAAGCAGACGGATCTCCTCGTAAGGCAGCATGTCCATCCGCAGATCCACGCCGTATTCGTTCTTCATCCGGTACTGGAACACATCAAACTGCAGTGTGCCCACAACGCCCACGATCACCTCTTCCATACCGGAGTTGGGGACCTTGAAGATCTGGATCGCGCCTTCCTGGGCGATCTGCTCCGTGCCTTTGACGAACTGCTTCCGCTTCATGGAGTCCTTGGCGGACACCCGGCAGAAATGCTCCGGAGCGAAGGTGGGGATACCGGAGTACAGGAACTTCTTGGAGGGGACGGTGATGGTATCGCCAATGGAGAAGATGCCCGGGTCAAATACGCCGATCACGTCACCGGCGTATGCCTCCTCCACGATCTCCCGCTCCGCAGCCATCAGCTGCTGGGGCTGGGAAAGGCGCATTTTTTTGCCGCCCTGCATATGGTAATACTCGGTATCTCTCTGGAATTTGCCGGAGCAGATCCGCATAAAGGCCAGCCGGTCCCGGTGGGCCTTATTCATGTTGGCCTGGATCTTAAACACGAAGGCGGAGAAGTCGGGGCTGAAGGTGTCGATCTCACCGCAGTCTGCCACCCGGGGCAGAGGAGGCGGGGTCAGCTTCAGGAAATTCTCCAGAAACGGCTCAATGCCGAAATTGGTCAGCGCAGAGCCGAAGAACACCGGAGACAGCTGACCGTTGCGCACAGCCTCCAGATCCATCTCCCGTCCGGCAGAGAGCAGCTCCACATCGTCGATCAGCTGCTGATGCTTGGTTTCAGAATCCAGGAGGGTGGCCACCTGGCTGTCGTACAGGTCTACTTCCTGCTTCTCAGCCTTGGCCTTGCCGTTCAGACCGGAGAAGAACAGCAGCTGGCTCTTTTCCCGGTCATACACGCCCTGGAAGTCCTTGCCGGAGCCGATGGGCCAGTTCATGGCATAGGTCTCAATGCCCAGCTCCCGCTCCACCTCATCCAGCAGGTCGAAGGGGTCTTTGGCCTCCCGGTCCATCTTGTTAATAAAGGTGAAAATGGGAATATGGCGCATGGCGCAGACCTTAAAGAGCTTTCTTGTCTGGGGCTCTACGCCCTTGGCTCCGTCGATGACCATCACCGCGGAGTCTGCAGCCATCAAGGTCCGGTAGGTATCCTCAGAGAAGTCCTGGTGGCCGGGGGTGTCCAGAATATTGATGCAGAAGCCGCCGTACTGGAACTGCATCACAGAGGAGGTGACGGAAATGCCGCGCTGCTTTTCAATCTCCATCCAGTCGGAGGTGGCGGCACGGGAATTTTTCTTGCCCTTGACAACGCCTGCCTGGGCGATGGCGCCGCCGTAGAGCAGGAATTTTTCAGTTAAGGTGGTTTTACCGGCGTCCGGGTGAGAGATAATGGCGAAGGTCCGGCGGCGGCTGATTTCTTGTATTAGATCAGACATATATATTCCTCCATGAAATGTAAAAAAGTTGAATCGGAAGTCGGAGGAGGGATTAAATCGGCATTCTCAGTTCCATAAGGTTCTCCTTGTATACAAAGCAATAGCGAATTTAGTTTACCATGTTATCCATTCTTTTACAAGAGGAAAAGGGAAAAATACGGCTTTTCCGGGACAGAAAAAGACCTCCCGCAAAGGGGGAGGTCTTTTGTGCGATGGGATGTAAATCAGGCCTTGCCGGCGCAACTACAGCCGTGCTTAGCCCTTTGTGGTTACAAAAACGATTTTGTCGTTGTCCAGAATGTCAGGGGTGTAGTGGATCTCCAATTCTGTCCAATTGGAG
This sequence comes from Faecousia sp., assembly GCA_045595945.1. Classification (GTDB taxonomy): domain Bacteria; phylum Bacillota; class Clostridia; order Oscillospirales; family Oscillospiraceae; genus Faecousia. The sequence continues at coordinate 6,600 of JAZOBL010000034.1, read as the reverse complement.
GGGATTTCGTAACCGATCACGCCTTTCATCTTCTTGCCCGCGGCAACACTTCCGTCCAGCTGGTCTTTGTCACCCTTTGCCATCAGCGCGCTTAAGCTGTATTCGCAGGTGTAATCATCACAGTACGCCTCGAAGCTCAGCATGGAGGAAACAGCCAGCTCCTTATCGGAATTGTTGGTGATTTCAAATTCGCAAAGCACAAAGACTTTGCCCTCTGCGGGCTCAAAGAATTGTTCGCCGGTGCTTTCGGTTACATCCAAAAAGCTGACAACGACGTCGTCCAGTTCTACGGAGTCACCAAGCTTGAATACCTTGCTGTCAGCGGTGGGTGCATCAGTGGCGGGGGGCTCGGTATTCGCTGTGTCAGTGTCAGGTAATTCAGTGGAAGTGTTATTACTAACAGGCGCGGTGCCGACCAGTGAAGGCTCACTGCTACAAGCACACAGACCAAGCAGAAGGATGCAGGCCATGATCAGGGAGACGATTTGTTTCATAATTGTACCTCTTTTCTGTTTTTTTACCGACAAAAAACTTTGTCGTAATCTAGTATAGACATTTACATCTAAAAGTCAATAGATGTTTTGTGCCTAGGTTAGAATATACCCGAGGTGATGGAATTGGCACTGTCGTTAGGGGAGAAGATCCGAAACCTCCGGGAGGACCGGGATTTGAACCAGACCCAGCTTGGATGGGCGGTGAATATGACCCAACGTAAGATCTCTTACATCGAGTGCGGTAAATTTGAACCCAGTGTAGAGGATATTGTTGCCTTTTGCCATTTCTTTGGGGTGTCGGCGGATTATCTGCTGGGAATTCCGGAAGCCTACAGAAGAAAATAATACACCCGTAAATATCCTGACAGCAATGGCGCGCGTTTGACTGATAGGAAAAATGGACTCCCTCGGGTGAGGGAGTCCATTTTTGTTAAGTAGGAATTGCTTATGCCTTGCCGGCGCAGCCCAGAACATTCACCAGCTTGTGGCGGACGATCTCCTTGATGTTGGCGCGGGCGGGCTTCAGGTACTGGCGGGGGTCAAAGTGATCGGGATGCTCGTTGAAGTACTTACGAACAGTGCCGGTCAGTGCCAGACGCAGGTCGGAGTCGATGTTGATCTTGCACACGGACAGAGCGGCGGCCTTCCGCAGCTGCTCCTCGGGCACGCCGATGGCATTGGGCATTTTGCCGCCGTTGGCGTTGACCATGGCAACATACTCCTGGGGAACGGAGGAAGAACCGTGCAGCACGATGGGGAAGCCGGGCAGGCGGCGGGTTACCTCTTCCAGAACGGCGAACCGCAGAGCGGGAGGAACCAGAATGCCCTGCTCGTTGACAGTGCACTGCTCGGGGGTGAACTTGTAAGCGCCGTGGGAAGTGCCGATGGCGATAGCCAGGGAGTCACAACCGGTGCGGGTCACAAATTCCTCAACCTCTTCGGGACGGGTGTAGGAAGCAGCCTCAGCAGCCACATTCACATCGTCCTCAATACCGGCCAGAGAGCCCAGCTCAGCCTCGACCACAACACCGTGATCGTGTGCGTACTCAACCACCTTCTTGGTGATCTCGATGTTTTCCTCGAAGGACTTGGAGGAAGCGTCGATCATAACGGAGGTGAAGCCACCGTCGATGCAGGACTTGCAGGTCTCGAAGGAATCACCGTGGTCCAGGTGCAGGGCGATGGGAATGTCGGGGCACTCGATGACAGCAGCCTCAACCAGCTTCACCAGGTAGGTGGGGTTGGCGTACTGCCGTGCACCCTTGGAAACCTGCAGGATCACAGGAGCGTTTTCCTCAGCGCAAGCCTCGGTGATGCCCTGGATGATCTCCATGTTGTTGACATTGAAAGCGCCGATGGCATAGCCGCCGTCGTAAGCCTTCTTGAACATCTCGGTAGTAGTAACAAGAGCCATTTGGATTCAATCCTTTCTTATTTCACGGGGAAACCCGCATTTTTACAGATTCCATTATACCACAAGTTTTTCGCATTTCAATATAAATCTTTCAGATATGGAAATTCTATGGGAAATTAACAGAAGCATTTTTCGACCACAGAAACTTTTTGGAGAAAAATATTGGAAAAACCTATTTACCTTTGTTTTCAAATGGGGTATAATCGGGTGTGGAATTGCAACCGTAATTAACATCAAGGAGTGTTTGATATGAAACTGTCCCCCCTGCAGCTGGCAAGATACCAGTATAGTCCCAAATTGCCCGGCATGCTCAGAAACGGTATTGCTGAGATCTGTGTAAAGAACGGCGAGCCCACCCAGAGCGTGGCGGATCAAGAGAAGATCCAGGCCCTGTTCCCCAACACCTACGGCAAGAACGAGATCACCTTCCAGAAGGGCGCTAACACCTCCGCTGCCAAGAAGCAGGTGGTGGGCGTGATCCTGTCCGGCGGTCAGGCACCCGGCGGTCACAATGTGATCTGCGGCCTGTACGATGCCCTGAAGGCTACCCATAAGGACAATGTGCTCTACGGCTTTAAGGGCGGCCCCAGCGGTCTGCTGGAGGATAGCTATGTGGTCTTTGACGACGAATACATCGATCAGTACCGGAACACCGGCGGCTTTGATATCATTGGCTCTGGCCGTACCAAGCTGGAGACCGAGGAGCAGTTTGCTGTGGTGGCAGAGGTCTGCAAGAAGCACGGCATCACCGCCATCGTGATCATCGGCGGCGACGACTCCAACACCAACGCAGCAGCCCTTGCCGAGTACTTTGCCGCCCACAATGCAGGTGTACAGGTCATCGGCTGCCCCAAGACCATTGACGGTGACTTGAAGAATGAGGACATCGAGTGCTCCTTCGGCTTTGATACCGCCACCAAGACCTACGCAGAGATCGTGGGCAATATCTGCCGTGATGCCAACTCTGCCAAGAAGTACTGGCACTTTGTGAAGGTCATGGGCCGCTCTGCCTCTCATGTGGCATTGGAGACCGCCTTGCAGACCCAGCCCAACATCTGCCTCATCGGCGAGGAAGTTGCCGCTAAGAAGATGTCTTTGGCTGAAATTACCGATTACATCGCTGACTCTGTTGCCAAGCGCGCTGAGACTGCCGGCAACTTCGGCGTCGCCATTATTCCCGAGGGCATCGTGGAATTTGTTCCCGAGTTCTCCGTGCTGATTGCTGAGATCAACGAACTGCTGGCCGGCAGCAAGGCAGATGCCTTCAATGATCTGCCCACTTGGAGCGAGAAGTATGCTTTCATCGAGGCAGGCTTGACCAAGGAATCCATGGCAGTGTTTGCCCTGCTGCCCCAGACCATTCAGCAGCAGCTGTTCCTGGAGCGGGATCCCCACGGCAACGTGCAGGTGTCTTTGATCGAGTCCGAGAAGCTGTTCTCCGAGCTGGTGAAGAACAATCTGGCTGCCCGGAAGGCCGCCGGTACTTACAGTGGCAAGTTCTCCCCCCTGCACCACTTCCTGGGCTACGAAGGCCGCTGCGCCTTCCCCTCTAACTTTGATGCCGACTACTGCTACAGCCTGGGCTACAATGCCTTCATGCTGATCCAGTATGGCTTCAATGGCTACCTGTCCAAGGTTTCCAACCTGTCTAAGCCCGCTGAGGAGTGGGTGGCAGGCGGTATGCCCATCACCAAGATGATGAACATGGAACGCCGTCACGGCCATGATAAGCCCGTGATCCGCAAGGCTCTGGTGGAGCTGGAGGGTGCTCCCTTCAAGTACTTTGCCGAGCGCAGAGCCCAGTGGGCGGTGGAGACCTGCTATGTCTATCCCGGTGCCATCCAGTACTGGGGCCCCGCAGAGGTCTGCGACCTGACCACCAGAACCCTGGCTCTGGAAAAAGCGTAATTGCTATAACAAAACCCCGGCAGTTCTTTGGAACTGTCGGGGTTCTTTCATGCTTTTTTCTCCGGGAGTCTGCTGCGGCGGCGACGGCGCTGAGCGCCGCTGGGGCGGCGGACCTCGGGATCGGCCTTCTCTGCCCGGCGGGCGTAGGCCTCGGCAGCCTCAGAAGTGGCCTCATAGGTGAGTCGGCTGACCCGAATGGTGCCGTCGGGTTGGTCGGACAACCGCACCCGAATCAGGAACTTGCCACACACAGGGCAGGTTGCCAGATCCATATACCGGCGGCCCGGCTGAGCGAACCAGCGGGTGCCCTCCATCTGCTTGCCGCAGGTGGGACACTTGTTTTCCTCCCCGGACATGGCAGCAAGCGCTGCATGCTTGTCGGCATAATCATAGAAGACCTTCCGGCCGATGCAGCCGGGAAGCTCTGCTCCGTGGAAGCCGTTTACATGGCTTTTCAGAGCATCGGCGTACTCACAGGTGCCTTTTTTTAGATCCAGCTTTGCGCAGATCAGAGCGGTGTGATAGGCGTCGCCCAGAGCATCATGGGCAGGGCGTGTGGCCTCGATTTCGAAGATCTCCATAGCGGTCTTCAGGGCCTTCTGGGCGGTGGTGCCGTCGGTCTGGGCGTTGAAGATCATTTGGGCGTTGTACCAGCGGCTGACCCAGCTTTCGTCAATGCCATACAGCCGCAAGTTCTCTCGCAGGATGGTAATGTCGTCAAAGCCCCAGGTCAGGAATGTCACATCTTCTCCGCACCAGGTCCGGAAGCGCTCCATGGCCTCGGCCATGGGGATACCTTCCTCCCGCAGTTGGGCTTCTTTGATACCGGTGAGCTTGCTGACCCGACGGTTTAGGCGACGGTAGTACCTAGGCTTCACCAACACCTGAAATTCGTCGGCTACCTGCTGATCCTCCGTCACCCGGACAGCACCGATCTGGATGATCTCACCCCGGATCTGCACGGGCAAAACCTTCTTAGAGGAAGGAGAGCCGGGCCAGGGCTGATTCCACTCCATATCTAAAACAATGTAGTCCATCTTTGTACCTCTGTACTGTATTCTACCCTATATCATAGCACACCTGCCGGCTGTATGTAAACCTCAACTTGCGTTTTCTGCAAAAAATGTGAGAGGGGATGCCCCCTCTCATGGTTATTTCTTCTCAATGAGTTGTTTTTTGTCCAGCTGCCCTTCCTGCCAGCCTGCGCTTTTGTTGCAAACAGGACAGGGATCCACTGCCCGGGGGCCTTCGTAGGTGTAGCCGCAGTTCAGGCAGCGCCAGAGAATGGGTTTTTTCTTCTGAGTCAGCGTGCCATCCTGCAGCTGCTGATACAGCTGCCGGAAGGCATTGTGATGGACGCCCTCGATCCGGGCGATTTGCATCCAAAGCCGGGCAGCATCCTGATACCCCTCCCGGCGGGCAACTTCCGCAAATTCCGGATAGATGCTGTCATGCTCGTGAAGCTCCCCCTCCGCGGCGAACCCCAGGTTTTCCAAGGTGCTGCCCAGCTGGAAGGGATAGCCTGCCGCCAGATCGATGTTAGGGGCGCAGGCACCCAGCTCCTGCAGCTGCTCCAAAAACTCTTCTGCATGGACAGCCTCATTTGCAGCGGTCTCCTCGAAGATCCGGGCGATCCACTCCCAGCCCTCCTTTCGGGCCACCTGGGCGTAGACCGTGTAGCGGGTACGGGCCTGGGATTCCCCAGCAAAGGCCCGGGCCAGATTTTGAATGGTTTGTTGTTCGTTCATACTGTCGCCTCCTACTGTTAAGGATACCCGGAAACGGAAACAATATCCAAAAACTGGCATTATATTTTAGAAAAAATTTGGTACTGTTTTTATTGCCAGAATGGAGTACAATGTCTATAAAACCAACAAGGAGGCGTTTGGGATGAGAAGGGAGCACAAAAAGTCCCTGCAGAAGCTGACCATGGCGGCTTTGTTTGCCGCTCTGTGCTATATCGGCTTTACATATTGCAAAATCGACATCCCTGTGGGAGCAGAAAAGACCGCATTTCACCTGGGCAATGTGTTCTGTGTGCTTTCAGCGCTGCTGCTGGGAGGCTTTTGGGGCGGTATGTCCGGCGCCATTGGTATGACCGTTGCGGATCTGACCACCGCCTATGTGACCTCTGCCCCCAAGACCTTCGTGCTGAAGCTGTGTATCGGGTTGATCACCGGCCTGGTGGCCCACAAGGTCTTCCACATCAGCCGGGAGCAGGAGAGGAAGCTCCCTCTGCCGGTGGCAACGGTGCTCAGCTGTGCCTGCGGCATGGCGTTCAATGTGGTTGCCGACCCGGTGGTGGGGTATTTCTATAAAACCTATGTACTGGGTGTACCCCAGGAGGCGGCGGCTATCTGGGTGAAGATCGGCGCTATGACCACTGCCGTCAATGCGGTGGTGGCGGTGATCGCTGCCAGTATTTTCTATCTGGCGTTGCGGCCTGCACTAAAACGCGCTGAACTGCTACCCCATATTTGAAAACAAGACAGGTTTTGGAAAAGTCTATGGTATTTTTCCGGAAAAGGGTTGACAAAACTGAAATTTACCGCTATAATGACTCCTGCCTTTGGACGATTAGCTCAGCTGGCTAGAGCATCCGCTTGACGTGCGGAAGGTCATAGGTTCGAGTCCTATATCGTCCACCAAAAAGAAACCACATCGAAAGGTGTGGTTTCTTTTTGGTCTTGGCTGATAAGGACTCGAACAGGACGGCGGCCCGCAGGCCGCAAAAAAGTGTCCAGTGGACACTTTTTTAGCCCGCGGAAGAGTCCTATATCGTCC